>DASZZH010000007.1 GCA_035543335.1 Burkholderiales bacterium | reverse complement strand
AGCAGGGTGTTGAAAAACTCTCCGGGAACCGCGTTTGACACGAAAAATGCTCAGATGCAAGGCGCGCGACGAAGGTCGTAGCCAGGACTACGATGCCGAGGAGGGCCCGCGTAGCGTCTGCACCTGCGAAGCTGTGCAGCGCGGAGCGGGCCAGCGCTCGCCTTCGCGGTCGCACGTGCCGAGGCTCCACGCTCCGGCGAGCACGCAGCAGATGGGCATTTTTCGTGCAAACCCGGATGGGGCGGCTGCCGCGACACGGTAAGTGAAGCTTGGGGTGCGGGAGCGGCAGCATGAGCGCCCCGTTTAACGGCGTTTCTTGCGGCAGCTTTGCGCCCCTTCCCGCGCCACGCTTCGCGAGACCGAGTCCGGGGGCTGCCGCGACACGGTGAGCGAAGCTTGGGGTGCGGGAGCGGCAGCATGAGCGCCCCGTTTAACGCTGTCTCTTGCGGCAGCTTGCGCCCCTTCCCGCTCCACGCTGCGCGAGTCCGAGTCCGGGGCGCCTTTCCGGGCGGTCTGCTTTGTCGCTCGCCTTGCGAATATGCAACGGCTATTCGACGCGGCTCGCTTCGCGCATCCCATCCCGGAAAGCCGACGCCGCGGCCCCGTGGAGTTCTTCAACACCCTGTTAATAGATGTGCCGCTCGAGATTAGCTTGATGCAAAATAGTGGTCGAGATTTCTTCGATGGACTTGGTGGTGGTATCGAGGTAGCGGATGCCTTCCTGCCGCATCAACGACTCCGCTTCCTTGACCTCGAACTGGCAATTGGCCCGCGTGGCGTAGCGGCTGCCCGGCTTGCGTTCGTTGCGGATCTGCTGCAAGCGCTCGGACCTTATGGTGAGGCCGTACAGCTTGTGGCCGAACGGTTTCAGCTGCGCCGGCAGTGTCATCGAGCCGAAATCCTCGGGAAGCAGGGGGTAGTTGGCGGCGCGAATCCCGAACTGCAGCGCCATGTATAAACAGGTAGGCGTCTTGCCGCTGCGCGAGACGCCGATGAGAATAATGTCGGCTTGATTCAAATCGCGCGTGGACACCCCGTCATCATGCACTAGGGCATAGTTCACCGCTTCAATTCGCGATTGGTAATCGTAGCTATTTTTCAAACTATGCGAGCGGCCGATGGCGTGCGACGATTTCACGTCCAGTTCGTTTTCCAGCGGCCCGGTAAAAACCTGGAAAAAATCCAGAAACAGGGCGTCCGCGGAAGCCACGATGGCGCCAATCTCCGGATTCATCAGGGTGCTGAATACCAGAGGACGGCTGCCATCAGCCGCTCCAGTCTGGTTGATGTGGTTCGCCGTTTCTCGGGCTTTCTCCACCGTGTCCACGAACGGCAGCGTGATCTGCCTGAAATCAACGCCGTCGAATTGCGTAAGCAGGCTATGGCCGAGCATTTCCACGGTGATGCCGGTGCGATCGGAAATGAAAAAAGCCGTACGCTTGTTGGCCATGGTGATACTGCATCGACGAGATGGAAGCAGTAAAATATACGATTTGTGCGCTGATTACAATTAGGGAACCTCTGATGTAAGTCCCACGCGGTTGCGACGGCGGCTTTCCGGAAGGGATGCGCGAAGCGAGGCGCAGCCAATGGCCAGACCCCCTTGGCAAGCCGAGCGACAAAGCAGACCGCCCGGAAAGCCCCGTCCCTCCGGGTTGCGGTAAAATGTGGCGTCTGCGTTGTGCTCGCCGGAGCGTGGAGCCTCGGCACGTGCGACCGCGAAAGCGAGCGTTGGCCCGCTCCGCTGCACAGCTTCGCAGGTGCGGATACTACGCGGGCCCTCCTCGGTGTCGTAGTGTTGACTACGACCTTCGTCGCGCGCCTCACATCCCTCCGCATTTTGCCAGCAACGCAATCCGTGGAGGACTTAATCAGAGGTTCCTTAGCAAGGTAAACCATGGAACAGTTTATAGCCTGGTTTGAACGGCTGCGCATGAGCGACGTGGAAAGTGTGGGTGGAAAAAACGCGTCGCTCGGGGAAATGATCAGCCAGCTGGCAGGCTCCGGCGTGCGCGTGCCCGGCGGATTCGCCACCACGGCCAAGGCCTTCCGCGAGTTTCTGGCGCACAACGGGCTTCAGACGCGCATCGAGAGCAGTCTGAGAAAACTGGATATCAACGATGTGGCCGCCCTCGCGGCAACCGGCGCTAAAATCCGTCAATGGATTGCGGACGCGCCGTTTCAACCGAAACTGGAGAAAGAAATCCGCGAGGCCTACCGGAAAATGGCCGCCCAGGCTGAGGCGGATATTTCAGTGGCGGTGCGCTCGTCGGCCACCGCGGAAGATTTGCCCGACGCCTCCTTTGCTGGCCAGCAGGAAACCTTTCTCAACATCCACGGCGAGGAAAACCTGCTGGCCGCCATCAATCATGTCTTTGCTTCGCTTTACAATGACCGCGCCATTTCCTATCGCGCGCACCAGGGTTTTGCCCATTCCGAAATCGCGCTTTCCGCCGGGGTGCAACGCATGGTGAGGAGCGACCTGGGCGCGAGCGGGGTGATGTTTACCCTCGATACCGAATCCGGTTTCGACCAGGTGGTATTCATCACCTCTGCCTACGGCCTGGGCGAAACCGTGGTGCAGGGCGCGGTCAATCCCGACGAATTCTACGTTTATAAAGCCGGGTTAAGACAAAACCGTCCGGCCATCATCCGCAGAAACCTCGGCGCCAAGGCCATCAAAATGGTGCTTGCCGAGCGCCAGGAAGCTGGACACTCGGTCAAAACCCTGGAGGTCATCCCTCAAGAGCGCTCTAGTTTTTCCATCAGCGATGCTGAAGTGGAGGAACTCGCCCGCTACGCGCTTATAATCGAGCAGCACTATAAGCGGTCGATGGACATCGAATGGGGGCGCGATGGCGTGGATGGCAAGCTTTACATTCTTCAGGCGCGCCCGGAAACGGTGAAATCGCGAGGGCGGGTCGAGATTTTGCGACGCTATCGCTTAAAGCAACGTTCAGAAATCCTGGCCAGCGGCCGCGCCATCGGCCAGAAAATCGGCAGCGGCCCGGTACGGCTGATTATGGACGCGTCAGAAATGTCACACCTGCAGCCGGGCGATGTGCTGGTCACCGACATGACCGACCCGGATTGGGAGCCAGTGATGAAACGCGCTTCCGCCATCGTCACCAACCGCGGCGGTCGCACCTGTCACGCCGCCATCATCGCTCGCGAGCTGGGCATTCCTGCAGTCGTCGGTTGCGGCGATGCCACTCGCACCGTGAAGGAAGGCGAAGCGGTCACCGTATCCTGCGCCGAAGGCGACACGGGCAATGTCTACAAAGGGATGCTTGAAATCGAAATCATGGATCTTTCGCTCGACGCCCTGCCCAAGCTGCCGGTAAAAATTAAAATGAATGTGGGCAATCCCGAGCTTGCGTTTGATTTCCAGCGCCTGCCCAATGCCGGCATTGGCCTGGCGCGCCTTGAATTCATCATCGCCCGCATGATCGGCGTGCATCCCCGCGCGGTGCTGGATTATCCGATATCCCTGCGGAATTGCGCGGCCAAGTGGAGGAGCGCAGCGCGGGTTATCCCGATCCGGTGAGCTATTACGTGGAAAAAATCGTGGAGGGCGTAGCCACGCTGGCCGCTGCTTTCTGGCCCAAGCCGGTGATCGTGCGCCTGTCGGATTTCAAATCCAATGAGTATTCGAGCTTAATCGGCGGGCAGCGCTACGAGCCGCATGAGGAAAACCCGATGATCGGTTTCCGCGGCGCGTCGCGCTACATCGCCGATTCCTTCCGCGACTGCTTCGCGCTGGAATGCCGGGCTTTCAAAAGGGTGCGCGACGATATGGGGTTGACCAACGTCGAAATCATGGTGCCTTTTGTGCGCACTTTGGATGAGGCAGCACAAACCATCGAATTGCTCAAGCAAAACGGACTGCAAAGGGGCGTAAACGGGTTGCGTGTTATTATGATGTGCGAGGTTCCATCCAACGCGATTCTCGCCGACGAATTTTTGCAATACTTCGACGGATTTTCCATCGGCTCGAACGATCTTACGCAACTTACGCTGGGGCTGGATCGCGATTCCAGCCTGGTGGCGGGCGCTTTCGACGAACGCAATCCCGCGGTGAAAAAAATGCTGCATCTCGCCATCCAGGCCTGCCGCAAGGCGGGAAAATACGTGGGGATATGCGGCCAAGGCCCGTCCGATCATCCGGATCTTGCAAGCTGGCTGATGGAAGAAGGCATCGAAAGCGTTTCGCTGAACCCCGACTCGGTGGTCGAAACCTGGCTGTATCTTGCCGGCGAGATCGCAAAACAGAATGCTCGACATCCGGCTTAAACCTTCCAGGTATCTGATTTTATGGCTTGGCGCAGTTCATGCCATTGCCGTGGGGTTGTTCCTCGTTCTGTCGCTGCCGGTATGGCCGAAGCTGGTTGCCACGCTGGTTTTTTGTACAAGTCTGGTGTTTTATCTCAAGCGCCATGCATGGCTTACCGCACCAAGTTCAGTCATCGCGCTGGAAATAAAAGAAGATCGCACTTGCGTGATAGAAACACGCAGTGGCAAGCGGTTAGACTGTATCCTGCTTCCTACAAGCTATGTATCCGCCCTGCTTACGGTATTGAATTTCAAAGCCAATGGCGAGCGCCTGGCGAGGCATGTGGTGCTTGTTCCGGACGCGATAAACTCCGAAGATTTTCGCAAACTCCGCATTTTGCTGCGCTGGAAATAAAAGGGAACCTCTGATTAAGTCCTCCGCGGATTGCGTTGCTGGCAAAATGCGGATGGATGCGAGGCACGCGCCGAAGGTCGTAGTGCGGCTGCGACCCGTTAGCCCAAGGCCCGCTTGCGGGAGCAGCCGCACAAGCTCCGCTCCATGCTATCGAACGCAGCCTTCTGCGCCCCTGCCCGCACCACGCTGCGCGAGACCGAGTCCGGGGCGCCCGGGCACATGGCTTTGTTGTTCGTCGCTGGTTTGGCCTCTACCAAACGGCGCTCCTCACGCCTCGCCCTGCACCCGGATTGCAACACCGTCGCAACCGCGCGGGACTTAATCAGAGGTTCCCAGCAACCACTCGCGCCTATTACATAGCCGGCAACGCGGCGGCTTCCGCTCTCAGCTGCAAAACGGTATTGCGCGCTTCGGGAAGGGCTTGAGGGTAATCGCGGCTGAAATGCAGCCCGCGGCTCTCCTTGCGCAGCTGGGCGCTTCTGACAATCAAATCCGCGGTCATGACCAGATTGCGCAATTCCAGAAGATCGTTGCTCACTCGGAAATTAGCGTAGTACTCGTTGATTTCCTCATGCAACAACCGGATGCGGTGCTGCGCGCGCTCCAGGCGCTTGCTGGTGCGCACAATGCCGACATAATCCCACATGAAGCGGCGCAGTTCATCCCAGTTGTGCGAAATCACGATTTCCTCATCTGCATCTGTCACCCGGCTCTCGTCCCACGCCGGAAGCGCAATGCGTCTGCCCGCTGGCTGCCGCAGAATGTCCTGCGCCGCCGCGCGACCGAACACCAGGCACTCGAGAAGGGAATTGCTGGCGAGCCGGTTCGCGCCATGCAAGCCGGTATGCCCGGTTTCGCCCACCGCGTAAAGCCCTTGAATATCGGTATGCGCTTGCAAATCGGTGACAATCCCGCCGCAGGTATAGTGCGCCGCCGGTACCACCGGGATCGGTTGCCGGGTGATATCGATGCCGAGCGCCAGACAGCGGGCGTGGATGGTGGGAAAGTGCTGGCGAATAAAATCCGATGGCTTGTGGGAAATATCCAGATAGACGCAATCCAGGCCACGCTTTTTCATTTCGAAGTCGATGGCGCGCGCCACGATGTCGCGCGGCGCGAGTTCCGCGCGCTGGTCATGCTCCGGCATGAAGCGCGTCCCGTCAGGCAAACGCAGGAGTCCGCCTTCGCCGCGCACCGCCTCGGAAATCAGGAACGATTTGGCATGAGGGTGGTAAAGACAGGTGGGATGGAACTGGATGAATTCCATGTTCGCCACCCGGCAGCCGGCGCGCCAGCCCATGGCGATGCCGTCGCCGGCGGCGGTGTCGGGATTGGTGGTGTAAAGATAAACCTTGCCCGCGCCGCCGGTAGCCAGTACGGTGTGGTCTGCAGCAATGGTTTCAACGTGGTCGGCCACGCCGTCCAGCACGTATATGCCGTAACAGCGGTTATCGGGTAACCCAAGCTTCCTGCCGGTAATCAAATCCACCGCGATATGATGTTCCAGCACGGTGATATCGGGGTGCGCATTGATTTTGGCTTCCAGCGTGGTTTGTACCGCGCGCCCGGTTGCATCCGCAGCGTGGATCACCCGGCGATGGCTGTGGCCGCCTTCACGGGTGAGGTGATAACCCATTTCACTTTCTTCGTCGCGGGTGAAGGGAACGCCCTGGTTAATCAACCACTGTATGCTTTCGCGGCCATGTTCGACCACGTAGCGCGTGGCGGCCTCATCGCAAAGCCCGGCGCCGGCGACGAGGGTGTCCTGGATATGCGCGGCAATCGAATCATCATCGCCCAATACCGCGGCAATGCCGCCTTGTGCCCAGCTGCTGGCGCCGTCGATCAGCGCTTTTTTGGTAACCAGCCCGACCTTTTTACGGTCGGCCAGGTTGAGCGCCACCGTCAGACCGGCCAGCCCGCTGCCGATGATCAGTACGTCAAAACGCCGCAATTTTTCGTCCCGCGAGGCTAAAACATTACTATAGCAGAGCAAGATTGGGCCACGCAGTCTCATCCACCGGAATAACCCTGGTCAGAACTGAACTAATGCCTTAAGCCGCTGTCTTTAGCGCTGTACGCCGTGTGTGCGTTTCCTGAGTGCGAACCGAAAGGTTATACTAGCGCGCTGCCGGGGATAACTTGAATGGGTAGCCGACTGCAACAATAACAAGCGAAATTCAGGGAAGAGTTGCACATGGGTGATCGTGAAGTCGACCAGCAGCTGGTCGAACGCGCACAGCACGGGGACAAGCATGCCTTTGAGTTGCTGGTGGTCAAATACCAGCGAAAACTGGCGCGGTTGTTGTCCCGCTTCATACGCGACGCCGCTGAAGTCGAGGACGTCACGCAGGAGGCGTTTATCAAAGCCTACCGCGCTTTGCCGGCGTTCCGGGGCGACAGCGCTTTTTACACCTGGCTGTACCGGATTGGGATTAACACCGCCAAGAACTACCTGGTAGCGATGAGACGGCGGGCGCCGACCACCACCGGGTTCGACAGCGAGGAGGCCGAAACCTTCGAGGACGGCGATCAGCTCAGGGACATTAACACCCCTGAGAACGAGCTGATGAGCAAGGAAATCGGCAAGACAGTGAACCAGACGCTCCTGGAGTTGCCTGAGGAACTGAGGACGGCGATCACGTTGCGGGAAATTGAAGGTTTGAGCTACGAGGACATAGCAACAATCATGAATTGCCCCATCGGCACGGTGCGCTCCCGGATTTTCCGGGCGCGCGAAGCCATAGCGGAAAAACTGCGGCCGATGCTGGGCACCAGCAAGGACAAGAGGTGGTGACCATGAAACAAGATATTTCGGGATTGATGGATGGCGAGCTGGACCCAGATACCGCCATGGCGGTGATTGCCAGGCTCAAGCATGAGGAAAACCTCAAAAACGCTTGGGCCGATTATCACCTTATCGGCGACACGCTGCGCCAGAACGCCACCCTGCTTCCCGCCCTCAGTGAGCGCCTGAGCGAAAAACTGGGGCATGAGCCCGCCATCCTGGCGCCGCGCCGGACGCTGGCGCAGAAAGTCAAATTCGCCGCCCTGTCTGTCGCCGCTTCGCTCGCCGCAGTAGCCATGGTCGGATGGGTGGTGCTTCAGAACTATACGGACAAGCCCAAGGAAAACCTCGCCGCCACGCAACCCACCAGCGCCCAAGCCATGCTCGCCAGCCTGCCGCGATATCCCTTCAACAGCAATGTCAACGAATATCTCCTTGCCCATCAGGAATTTTCACCCAGCACCACCATGCAAGGCGTGGTTTCTTACGCCAGGACGGTATCCGGCGAAGGCAGGGAAGCGAGCCGATGAGAGCGGTATTGTTTGCCTTGCTGCTCTGGCCCGCGGCGCTGCTTGCGGACACGGCGCCTGACGAGGCGCTCGCCTGGCTGCAAAAAATCGCTTCCGCCGCACGAGAACTCAATTACAGCGGCACCTTCGTTTACCAATACGGCAACCACGTTGAAACCTCGCGTATCGTACACGCCGTGGACGGCTCCGGGGAGCAGGAAAAACTGGAGATCCTCGATGGCCTGCCGCGTGAAATCATCCGCAGCAACGATGAAGTGCGTTGTTATTTGCCGGAGAGCAAAACGGTGATGGTGGAAAAACGCACCCGCCGAACAAAATCCTTCCCGGCGCTGCTCCCCGAGCAGCTCAACAACCTGAGCGAAAGTTACCTTATCAAAATGGGCGGGCATGAGCGGATTGCCGGATTTGACTGCCAGGCGCTAATACTGGAACCCAGGGACGGCCTGCGCTACGGCCACAAGTTTTGGGCCGAAATAAATTCCGGGCTGCTGCTCAAAGCCAGCATGCTGGATGAAAATAACGAAGTCGTCGAGCAATTTGCCTTTACCCAGCTTTCCATTGGCGGGCCGATCGACAAGGAAATGCTCAAACCCCGATTTTCGGCCAACACCCCGGAATGGCGTTACGACCACGCGGCGCAGGCCGAGCCGTTCTCCACGTCAACCGGCTGGGCCATCAGGCACCCGCTGGCCGGCTTCAAGAAAATCATGGAAACCCGGCGTGTAATCAGCGGCAAGCCGGCGCCGATTTCGCATATCGTCTATTCTGATGGCCTGGCTGCGGTGTCGGTATTTATCGAACCGCTGGGCTCCAAGACCAAACCCATGAACGGCCTGCAAAAGCGCGGCGCGCTTAATGTCTACACCAAACCGGTTGCCGACTTCCAGATTACGGTGCTGGGAGAGACGCCACCGATTACCGTGATGGAGATCGGCAACTCCGTTTACTACTCCGGGAAATAAAAAACTCCCTTTGACCACCGCTTTTCTCGCTCCTTAGCTAATCCTTTAATTACGGTTTGAGCCATCACATTTTCAAGTGAAACAAAGGAAGTAAATCAATGAAAAAACTGCTTTGGGCATTTGCCTTAATGTTTTCGTTTGCCGTTTCGGGTTTTGCCAAAGAACTGCCGGATTTTACCGATCTGGCGGAAAAGCAGGGGCTGGCGGTGGTGAACGTCAGCACCACGCAGACCGTGCGCAGCCAGGGTGTCCCGCAACTTCCATTTTCCGAGGATGACCCTTTTTATGAATTCTTCCGCCGCTTTGCGCCACCCATGCCGCGCGAATTCGAGTCCAGGTCACTGGGCTCGGGGTTCATCATCAACACGGACGGGTACGTTCTCACCAATGCCCATGTGGTGGACGGCGCCGACGAGATTACCGTCAAGCTCACCGACAAGCGCGAGTTCAAAGCCAAGGTCATCGGCAGCGACAAACGCACCGACGTGGCGCTCATCAAGATCGACGCCGCCGGCTTGCCCAAGGTGACGTTGGGCGATCCCAACAAACTGAAAGTAGGCGAATGGGTGGTCGCCATCGGTTCGCCGTTCGGCTTTGAAAACAGCGTGACCGCCGGCATCGTCAGCGCCAAAGGACGTTCGCTGCCGCAGGAAAATTTCGTACCTTTCATTCAAACCGATGTGGCGATCAATCCGGGCAATTCGGGCGGGCCACTGTTCAACCTTAAAGGCGAAGTGGTCGGGATCAATTCGCAAATTTACAGCCGCACCGGAGGATTCATGGGACTTTCGTTCGCGATCCCGATTGACGTGGCGATGGAAGTCGCGGATCAGCTGCGCACCACCGGCAAAGTCAGCCGCGGCCGCATCGGCGTGGTCATCCAAGAAGTGACCAAGGAGCTTGCCGAGTCGTTCGGTCTTTCGAAACCGATGGGGGCGTTGATTAATTCGGTGGAAAAAGGCGGCCCTGCCGACAAGGCCGGTCTTGAGCCGAGCGACGTTATCCTTAAGTTCGATGGCAAGATGGTGAATAACTCTGCGGATTTGCCGCGCATCGTCGGCGCCACCAAACCAGGTTCGAAAGTCACCCTGCAAGTCTGGCGCAAAGGTGCGGCTAAGGACATCGGCCTTATGGTCGGCGAAATCCCCTCCGACGACAAAACGGCGCAGCGCTCGGGCAAGTATGGCAAAGAGCCGGATACCCGTTATGGCATGCTGTTGGACAACCTGACTCCCGACCAGAGGAGCGAGCTTGGCATCAAAAGCGGCGTGCTGGTGGAAGACGTGCAGGGTGCGGCTACGCGCGCCGGCATCCGCCGCGGCGACATTATCCTTGCTGTAAACAACCAGGATGTGAAGTCGGTCGAGCACTTCAATCAGTTGTTGAGCAAATATGAGAAAGGGCGCAGCGTGGCCCTTTTGATCCGGCGGGGTGACAACGCGCTTTACATCCCGCTGCGCATCAATGGCAACTGAATACCAGCTCAAGCTGACGGTACTCTCCAGAGAATACTGCCACCTATGCGAAAACATGATCGCCGCGCTACGCGAGCTGCAGGCCCAACGCGGCTATTTCAATCTTGAAATCGTTGATGTTGACCGTGATGCCGCGCTCGAGGAGCGTTACGGCGAGCGGGTTCCGGTGCTGCTTCTGGACGGTGTAGAAGTCTGCCATTACCGCTTCGACCCGGAGGCGCTGAATGCGCGTTTAATGGCGGCCACACGGCAAGCCTAAAATCCGTTAAAATTTCACTTGGTTTACATAAGGCAAGGGCACGATGGTGCCCTTTTTTTTGATGCATGAATCTTATCCGCAATTTTTCCATCATCGCGCACATCGACCACGGGAAATCCACGCTGGCGGACCGCTTCATTCAAATCTGCGGTGGTTTGAGCGAGCGTGAAATGGAAGAACAGGTGCTGGATTCGATGGACCTCGAGCGCGAACGCGGCATCACCATCAAGGCGCAAACTGCCGCCCTCAATTACAAGGCGCGCGACGGTCAGAACTATCTTCTCAATCTGATCGACACCCCGGGCCATGTGGATTTTTCCTATGAGGTGTCGCGTTCGCTCGCCGCTTGCGAAGGCGCGCTGCTGGTGGTGGACGTCTCACAGGGCGTGGAGGCGCAAACCGTGGCCAACTGCTATACGGCATTGGAGCAGGGCGTGGAGGTGGTTCCGGTGTTAAACAAGATGGATTTGCCTTCCGCCGACCCCGAACGCGTCATCGCCGAAATCGAGGACATCATCGGCATTCCCGCCAAGGGAGCGCTGCGCGTCAGCGCCAAAACCGGACTGGGAGTGGAAGAAATTCTCGAATCGGTTATCCAGCGCATCCCGCCGCCCAAAGGTAAATTGGACTCCCCACTCAAGGCGCTGATTATCGATTCCTGGTTTGACAATTATGTCGGAGTGGTCATGCTGGTGCGGGTGGTGGACGGCGCTCTAAAGCCAAAGGACAAGGTTCTTTTAATGTCAAACCAGGCGACTTATCTTTGCGAGGAGGTCGGAGTGTTCACGCCGAAACCGAAAACCAAGGATTCGCTATCGGCGGGCGAGGTCGGGTTTGTGATTGCAGGCATCAAGGAACTTAGGGCCGCCAAGGTGGGTGACACCCTCACACTGGCCGTCAACCCGGCTCCGGCCGCGCTGCCCGGCTTCAAGGAAATCAAACCTCAGGTGTTCGCCGGCCTGTACCCGGTGGATTCCAACCAGTACGACGCGCTGCGCGACGCGCTGGAAAAACTCAAGCTCAACGACGCCTCGCTGCACTACGAACCGGAAACGTCTCAGGCCCTGGGTTTCGGCTTCCGTTGCGGGTTTCTCGGCTTGCTGCACCTGGAAATCGTACAGGAGCGGTTGGAGCGCGAATACGGCATGAACCTGATTACCACCGCACCCACCGTGGTGTATCAGGTATTGCTGCGCAACGGTGAGGTGCTGGAAATTGAAAACCCGTCCAAAATGCCCGACCCGTCTAAAATCGAGGAAGTCCGCGAGCCCATCATCACGGCCACCATCCTGGTCCCGCAGGATTACGTGGGGCCGGTGATTACCTTGTGCATCGAGAAGCGCGGCGTGCAGAAAAACATGCAATACATGGGACGGCAGGTGCTGCTCACCTACGAGCTGCCACTGAATGAAGTGGTGATGGATTTTTTCGACAGACTGAAATCGGTGAGCCGCGGTTATGCGTCGCTCGATTACGAATTCAAGGCATATCGCGCCGCCGATTTGGTCAAACTCGATGTTCTGATCAACGGAGACAAGGTAGATGCGCTCTCGCTGATCATTCACCGCGCCAACAGCCAGTACCGCGGGCGCGAACTAGCGATAAAAATGCGTGAGCTCATTCCGCGGCAAATGTTCGACGTCGCGGTGCAAGCCGCCATCGGCTCGCACATAATCGCGCGGGAAACCATCAAGGCGATGCGTAAGAACGTGCTGGCGAAATGCTACGGCGGTGACATCACGCGCAAAAAGAAACTGCTGGAAAAACAAAAAGCCGGCAAAAAGCGCATGAAGAAGGTCGGTAACGTGGAAATCCCGCAGGAGGCCTTTCTCGCAATTTTGCGGGTAGAAAGTAAATAACCCATGAATTTCGCCCTGGTCATGTTCATATTACTGGTAGGCACCGGCGGCATTGCACTGCTCGATCGCCTCTGGCTGAAAAATCGGCGCCGGCCCGATCGCGCCGAACCCTGGTGGGTGGAATACCCCAAGAGTTTTTTTCCGGTAATTCTGGTGGTTTTTTTACTGCGTTCCTTTCTGGTTGAACCGTTCAAGATACCTTCCGGCTCGATGATCCCGACCCTGCTGGTGGGGGATTTCATTCTGGTCAACAAATTCGCCTATGGCATCCGGCTGCCCATCCTCAACGCCAAGATCATTGACATCGACGAACCCAGGCGTGGTGAAGTCATGGTGTTCCACTACCCGGGAAACCCGTCACTGGATTACATCAAGCGGGTGGTGGGCCTGCCCGGCGACCAGGTGGTCTACCGCAATAAGCGTTTATGGATCAGCGGAGAGGAGATCAAGATTACGCCTTCCGGCGAGTATAATTATGTCGAGTCCGGGCTGAACTTCATTACCACGAAACGTTTTACCGAGAACCTGGGCGGGCATAGGCATACCATACTCGTCCAGAAAGAGGCGCCGGCGGTGCAGACGGGAGGCGTGCGGCCATTCCCGTTTCGCGAAAATTGCGTCTACAATGAAGAAGGCTTTGCCTGCACGGTTCCGGCAGGCCATTATTTCATGCTCGGCGACAACCGAGACAGCAGCAGCGACAGCCGTTATTGGGGTTTTGTGCCGCAGGGAAACATCGTCGGCAAGGCATTTATGATATGGTGGAATTTTGATAACTTGAAGCGCATCGGCCAATCCATCGAATAGAGGGTGATATGAAACGACAACGTGGCCTTTCCATGACGGGTTTTTTGTTCCTGGCGGTCGCTTCGGTGTTTGTAGCACTGCTTGCTTTCAAAGTGCTGCCCGCTTACCTGGAATATTTTTCGATACAGAGAGCTCTCAGCGGCATGGCCCGTGACCTGGATATGCAAACTACAACACCCAAGGAGATCCGGAGCTCGTTCGACAAACGTGCAGCGATTGACAACATTACCGTCATTACCGGTCAAGACCTAGAAATCGACAAGGAAGGCAATCAAGCCGTGGTGCTCGCCAATTATGCGCAAAAGATCCCCCTGTTCGCCAATATCAGCGTGTACATCGAGTTTCAAGCCTCTACAGGCAAACGCAAGTAGGGGGCTATACCCGGCATAATGGATATCGAAAACGTTTGCCGTAAACTTGGCTATTCGTTTCGTCAACCCGAGCTTCTGCGGCAGTCCTTGACGCACCGCAGCTTCGGCTCGCCTCACAACGAACGTTTAGAGTTTCTGGGCGACAGCATATTAAATTGCGTTATTGCGCATGCCCTGTTCCGGCGTTTCCCAGCTTTAAGCGAAGGCGAGCTTTCGAGACTGCGCGCCAATCTGGTCAACCAGCAAACCCTGTTCGAGCTCGCGCAAAAGCTGAACTTGGGCGATGAAGTGCTGCTCGGTGAAGGCGAGCTCAAAAGCGGCGGCTTCCGCCGCCCCTCCATTCTGGCCGATACGCTCGAAGCCATGATTGCCGCGGTCTTTCTCGATGGCGGGTTCGACCAGGCCGGGCAGGTGGTCCAAAACCTGTACGCCACGTTGTTGCAGGACATCGACCCTAAAAATCCCGGCAAAGATCCCAAAACCCTGCTTCAGGAATTTCTGCAAAGCCGCAAAATGGCGTTGCCCCAATACAGCGTGGTTGCCACCGCAGGCGAAGCCCACCAGCAGCAATTCCGAGTGGAATGCTTGGTTGCGGAGCTTAATATTCGTTCTTTCGGGACCGGCACCAGTCGGCGCAATGCCGAACAGGATGCGGCAAGGCAGGCCTATCAGCTTGCCGCCGGCGCCTGACTCATGCCGGGCTCAATCCATACCCGCTATCGCTCCGGGCTGATTGCCGTTGTCGGACGCCCCAACGTCGGCAAATCCACTTTACTTAACCGGCTCATCGGGCAAAAAATCAGCATCACTTCGCGCAAACCCCAAACCACGCGGCATCGCATCACCGGCATCCTCACTCGCGAGGATGCGCAATATATCTTTGTCGACACACCCGGCTTCCAGACCCGGCACGGCGGCGCGCTCAACCGGATTCTGAACCGCAGCGTCGTACAAAGCCTGGATGCGGCGGATGCGGTGTTGTTTGTGATCGAGGCCATGAGGTACAACAACCGCGACCGGGAAGTGCTGGAGCTCCTGCCCGAACGCCCGGTGGTGCTGGTCATGAACAAAATCGACCGCCTTGAAAGCAAAACCGAACTGCTGCCGCTTATCCAAAAAATTTCGAAAGAATTTAGCTTTGCCGGCATCGTTCCCGTCAGCGCGCAGAAAGGTACGCAACTTGCAGAACTTCTTGAAACCGTTCGCGGTTTGCTGCCGGAGAACCCGGCGCTTTATCCGGAAGACGCCATCACCGACCGCAACGAGCGCTTCCTGGCGGCGGAAGAGCTGCGCGAGAAAATTTTCCAGCTGTCCGGAGAAGAGGTGCCTTACGCCGTCAGCGTAACCGTGGATGAATTCAAGATGGAGCGCGGATTGCGCCGCATTCAGGCTTCGATCATCGTCGACAAACCGGGGCAAAAGGCCATCCTGATCGGTGCTAAAGGGGAAAAACTCAAGACCATCGCCACGCGGGCGCGCAAAGACATGGAAAAGCTTTTTGGCGGCAAGGTATTTTTACAGGTATGGGTCAAAGTGAAAAGCGGCTGGGCCGATGATGCGCAAGCGCTGAAAAAACTGGGCTATGAATAGGCATTACCGGGGAACCCATGAGCGCGCAGGACAAGTTTAAACAAGACAATCAGCCTGCATTTCTACTGCACGGCTACCCGTTCCGTGAAACCAGCCTGGTAACCGAATTATTCACGCAAAACTTCGGCCGGCTGGCGGTGGTCGCGCGCGGTGTGCGCCGGCCGAGATCCGCGTTGCGAGGAGTGCTGCAGGCTTTCCAGCCGCTGCTGGTCGGCTGGTCCGGAAAATCGGAATTGCGCACGCTGCACCGCGCGGAATGGCAGGGGAGAACGCCCCTGCTTCAAGGCAGGAGCTTGCTTTGCGGTTTTTATTTGAACGAGCTGATAATGAAGCTTTTGCCGCGCGACGATCCTCACGAACAGTTGTTCGCGCATTACCAGCACACGCTGCTGGTTCTCGCTGCACAAAACGACCCCGCCACGGCCTTGCGCCGCTTTGAAATCCGTCTGCTCAAGGAACTGGGTTATGCGTTGACGCTGGAGCGCGACCCGCATAGCAGCAAACCGGTGCAGCCTGAACTTCTTTACTCCTACGTCATCGAACGCGGCCCAGTCGCCTCAAACACCGAGCCGGGCGCAATGCATATCCTGGGAAAAACCTTGTTGGACTTAGCGAACGATGACTACAGCGACCCCAATACCCAGCAGGAGAGCAAAGCGCTGATGCGGCTTATTCTCAGCCATTATCTCGGTAACCAGGTGCTCCACACCCGTCAGCTGCTCAAGGATTTACAACAGCTTTAAACGCCTGGCCGCGGTTATTGCGGATATAATTTGTCCTTTTAATCAAATCAGAAACATGATACGGCTGGGAGTAAACATCGATCACGTGGCGACGCTGCGCCAGGTGCGCGGCACGCCTTATCCCGATCCGATAGAGGCCGCGCTGCTGGCGGAAAAAGCGGGCGCCGACACGATTACCCTACATTTGCGCGAAGACCGCCGGCATATTCAGGACGGCGATGTAACCCTGCTGCGCCGCAGGTTACGCGTGCCCATGAACCTCGAACTCGCCGCCGCCCGAGAGATGTTGCAGATTGCGCTGCGCATCCGCCCCCAGCACGCCTGCCTGGTACCGGAACGACGGCTGGAACTCACCACCGAAGGCGGGTTGGACGTGGTCGGGCATTTCAAGCGCATCAAGCACGCCTGCATGCTGCTCGCGGAAGCCGGAGTACGCGTTTCGCTTTTCATCAACCCGGATTGCAAACAACTGGAAGCTGCGAAGGAGACCGGCGCGCCAGATGTGGAAATTCACACCGGCCATTATGCGGATGCGCCCAGCCTCGGTGCGCAGAACCGGGAGTTGAAAAAAATCCGCGTGGCGGTGGTCTATGGGCACAAGCTAGGCCTGCAAGTCAACGCCGGCCACGGTCTTCATTATCGCAATGTGCAAAAAATCGCCGCCATTCACCACATCAATGAGCTCAATATCGGCCATGCCATCGTCGCCCATGCATTGTTTGTCGGCTGGCCGCAGGCGGTGCGGGAAATGAAAAGCATCATGCGCAAGGCGGCGCGGTGATTTACGGCATAGGCACCGACCTTGTCGAAGTCAACCGGGTTGCCCGGCTGCTGGCAAAATACGGCGAGCGTTTCGCCAAAAGAGTGCTGACTCGCAACGAGCGGGAGGACTACGCTTCTGCGCGTCATGCCGCCGCATTCATTGCCAAAAGTTTTGCCGCGAAAGAGGCGTTTGCCAAGGCAGTGGGCAGCGGTTTTCGCTATCCGGTGATCTTAAGCCAAATCAGCGTGACCCATGACGGCCTGGGCAAACCCGAATTGCGGTTCCATCCTGCGCTCGAACTGTATTTGCGGGAGCGCAACATCGTGCGTCATCACCTGAGCCTGAGCGACGAGAAAGGCCTAGCTTGCGCGGTGGTGGTGCTGGAGTGCCCGTGAAAAGCGCAAGATCCATGCCGTTGGGGCCGCTGATGCTCGATATCGCCGGACCAGAGCTTGCGCCTGAAGACAGCGAGCGGCTGCTGCATCCTCTAACCGGCGGCGTCATTCTCTTTTCCCGCAACTACCAGTCACCGCAGCAACTGCTCGAACTCACCTCGGCAATCCATGCGCTGCGCAACCCGCAACTCCTCATCGCGGTGGACCATGAAGGGGGCAGGGTGCAGCGTTTCCGCGAAGGCTTTACCCGCATTCCGGCGATGCGCGAGCTGGGGAAAATCTGGGACGCCCATTCGTATCAGGCGAAGAGCCTCGCGCGCATGACCGGGTTGGTTCTCGCCGCGGAACTTCGCGCCTGCGGGGTAGATTTGAGCTTTACCCCGGTGCTCGACGTGGATCATGGCGCGAGCACCATTATCGGCGATCGCGCTTTCCACAGCGATCCGCAAGCGATAGCCGAACTCGGGCATGAGTTGATGCTGGGCTTGAAACAGAGCGGCATGGGCGCTGTGGGCAAGCATTTTCCCGGCCACGGCTATATTGCCGCCGATTCGCATCTTGAAGTGCCGGTGGATGAGCGCAGCTTTGAGGACATCGAGATGCTGGACCTCGTGCCTTTTGCCCGAATGATAAGCCTGGGCTTGAGCGCGGTAATGCCGGCGCATGTTATTTATCCCAAGGTAGACCTGCAGCCGGCGGGCTTCTCCAGCGTCTGGCTCAAGGACATCCTGTGCAAAAGGCTTGGGTTTGAAGGCACGGTGTTCAGCGATGATTTAAGCATGGAAGGTGCCCGTGTCGCCGGTGGCGTCATTGAGCGCGCGCAAGCGGCCTTGCATGCCGGCTGCGACATGGTGCTGGCATGCAATGACACGGCGGCAGCCGGCAAGCTGCTTTCCGGCTTGCGCTGGCCTATGCCGGCGGTGAGCCTGGCCCGGCTGGCGCAGTTGCATGGCAGGCCGCACCCCGCGTCGCTCACCCGCCTGCGCGAGGATTCTTTTTACGTGAAAGCGGTGCACGAAGTCGCGAGCATCGGGTTTGCCAGCGGCGATCTGGCTTTGGAAAGGAATACCGATGGCCGCGCCTGATCTGCGCTTCCGCACCTATTCCCATCACGGAGAAACACCTAGCCGTGTTCACTGGGCGCTGCTGATCACACTCAGTTTTGCCGGGGTGGAAGCCATTGGCGGGTGGTGGTCGGGTTCGCTGGCATTATTAAGCGACGCGGGCCACATGTTTTCCGACTGCGTGGCGCTGGGACTCACCGCTTTTGCCGGTTGGGTAACCAAACATCCGCCTACCCGGCGCCATACCTACGGCCTGCTGCGCGCGGAAGTCATCGCCGCGCTGTTAAACGGCCTCATGATGTTGCTCATCATTCTGTTCATCGTGGTCGAAGCGGTAGCCAGACTGCGCGAACCGCAACCGGTGTCGGGCGCAGCGGTCATGGTGATTGCGGGCGCGGGATTGGCCGCCAATATTCTGGTTATTTTTCTACTGAGTCATGGCGAGCAAACACTCAATGCGCGCGCGGCGTTGCTGCATGTGATGGGCGATCTGCTCGGTTCGGTGGCGGCGCTGCTCGCCGGCGCAGTGATTTACTTTACCGGCTGGCTGCCGATCGATCCGATCCTGTCTCTGGTGGTAGCGGGGCTGATCCTCTTTTCCACGCTCAA
The DNA here is from genome assembly GCA_035543335.1 of Burkholderiales bacterium. Lineage (NCBI taxonomy): Bacteria > Pseudomonadati > Pseudomonadota > Betaproteobacteria > Burkholderiales > Burkholderiales bacterium. The sequence continues at coordinate 47,426 of DASZZH010000007.1, read as the reverse complement.
CCTTTTGCGCGAAGCGCTGCATGTGCTGATGGAAGGCGTGCCACTCAACTTGCAAATCGAGGCGGTGGGGCGGGAAATGACGCACATCGAAGGCATACGTTCGGTGCATGACCTGCACATCTGGACTTTGGCCTCGGGCAAGGTGGCATTGTCGGCCCATCTGGAAGTGCCCGTACTTGCCGCCTGGCCGAAAGTGCTCGAGGCGGCTCAAGTCATGCTGCACCGGCAATTCGGCATCGACCATGTGACGCTGCAGCCGGAAGAGCCGCAAACCCCCGAAAAGCGTTACCCCGGCTCGATCCGCATTTACCCCAAGAAATAAAAGCCGGCAGAGCGCGGCTTGAGCAACCGGCAGGCCGGGGAAGCCTTAGACTCTTTCAATGTATTCCCCGGAATCGGTACTCACCTTGATTTTTTCCCCTTGCAGCACAAATGGCGGCACCATCACCGTCAACCCGGTCTCTGTTTTGGCCGGCTTATAGGAACTCGTTGCCGTCGCGCCTTTGAGATTCGGTTCAGTCTGGGTAATGGTGAGCACTACACTGGCCGGCAGTTGCATCCCAATGACCCTGCCATTGTGAAAATTCAATTGGACATCGGTATTGGGCAGCAAATACTCCACCTGCCCTTCAAGGAACTCCACCGAGAGGTTGAATTGCTCGTAGGTTTTCTTGTCCATGAACACGTAGCTGCTGCCGTCGTTATACAGGTACTCCATGTCCCGGCTTTCGACAAATGCGCGCTCCACTTTTTCCTCGGTGCGGAAGCGCTGGTTGAGCTTGGTGCCGGCTTCAATATCTTTCATCTCCACCTGCATGAAGGCGCCGCCGCGCCCGCCGACGTGGACATGGTAACATTTGAGGACGCGCCATATGCGTTTTTCGAATTCAATCAGGTTGCCGGCTCGGATTTCGGTTGCGAGAACTTTGGCCATAGCGGGTCGCGTTACCCTTAGCAAAGAGCGCGATTTTACTATAGAGGAGGGAAGAAAAGAATTGCCGCATGCGGTATTTTCCACTAACTGCACGGATTGCCTGCGCTTGTCCGGTTTCTGGAGTGCATCCGCCGCGAGCATCCGGACTATTACGCTAAGCCGGTGGCAGCGTTTGGCGACGCCAAACCCGGGCTGCTCATCGTCGGCCTGGCGCCCGGATTGCACGGAGCCAATCGTACCGGGCGGCCGTTTACCGGAGACCACGCTGGGATTTTGCTTTATCGGACGCTCCATCGTTTCGGTTTTGCCAGCCTGGTTGAATCGAAGAGCCGCAAGGACGGTTTGCAGCTCATCGGCTGCAGGATTACCAATGCCGTCAAATGCGTACCCCCAGCCAATAAACCAAACCCGGAAGAAATTGTTAATTGTAATAAGTATTTAAAGCATGAGATTAAAGCTCTAAATGAGAATACGGCTATCCTGGCTTTGGGAAGAATTGCACACCAGGCGGTGCTCATGTCGTTATTGTTGAAGGCGAGAGATTTTCCTTTTGCCCACGGTGCAGAGCATAAACTTGGCAACGGGCTCACCTTATACGATAGCTTCCATTGCAGCCGTTATAATACTCAGACAAAGCGCCTTACCCCGCAGATGTTCGAGGTGGTGTTCGCCCGCATTTCTCAACAGCTGCGCAAGCAAAAGGAAGTCTGGTGCCCTACGTGAATGTCCGCTTGGTTGGAACTCTGACTCGAGAACAAAAGCGCAAGATCGCCGAGGAAATCACCGAGATTCTCGAGCGCATCGCGCACAAACTCAAATCCTGCACTCACGTCACCTTCGACAAGCTGGCCGGCGAGAACTGGGCGGTTGGCGGAAAGCTTCTCGACGAATGACGCTTTAGGCAGCCGTGCTCAATCCCAAAGAAGTCATCGCCGGGCTGCCCAATCTGCCCGGGGTGTATCGCATGCTCAACGCGGCTGGAGAGGTGATTTATGTCGGCAAGGCGCGCGACCTTAACCAGCGCGTTTCCTCCTACTTCCGGAAAAACCTGCAATCGCCACGCACCCGGCTGATGATGGCGCAAGTCACTCAAGTCGAAACCACGGTCACCCGTTCCGAAGGCGAAGCGCTGCTCTTAGAAAACAATTTAATTAAAAGTTTAACTCCACGCTACAACATATTGTTTCGTGACGATAAATCATATCCGTACATTATCCTCACCGAGCACCGTTATCCACGCCTGGGCTTTCACCGTGGCGCGCTCGACAAGAAAAACCGTTACTTTGGTCCCTACCCGAATGCCTGGGCGGTGAGGGAAAGCATTCAGTTGCTGCAGAAGGTATTCCGCATCCGTACTTGTGAAGACAGCGTGTTCAATAATCGCTCGCGCCCCTGCCTGCTGCACCAAATCAAACGCTGCACCGCGCCATGCGTAGGCCTGGTCAAGGAACAAAGTTACCGAGCGGATGTGGCCAATGCCGCGTTATTTCTCGACGGCAAGCAAAACGAAGTACTGCGTATTCTCGGCCAGAAAATGCAGGAAGCCGCGAACGCGCTGAACTATGAAACCGCCGCGCTTTACCGTGACCAGATGCAGTCGTTACGCAAAGTCCAGGAAAAGCAATTCGTAAGCAGCGCCAGCAGCGCGGACGCGGACGTGATTGCCTGCGTTTCCCGCGGCGGAATTCTGTGCGTGAATCTGGTGATGGTAAGAGGCGGCCGGCATCTTGGCGACAAAAGCTTCTTTCCGCAAAACGCCGAGGGTTATGAGCCGCAGGCGGCGCTGGAGGCGTTTCTGGCGCAACATTATCTTTATCGTCCACTCCCGGATACGATAGTGATCAATCAGCCGGTTGATCGCGACGCGCTCGGGGTGCTGTTGGGCAAACGCAAGACTCAGGTGGTGACGCGGACGACAGGCGAGCGCCGCGTCTGGCTCAATATGGCGGTCAAGAACGCAACCCTTATGCTTGAACAGAAATACCAAAGCCAGGCGAGCCAGGAAGCGCGGATGCAGGCACTGCAGCAAGCCTTGGATCTGCCTTCCAGCGTGCAACGCATCGAATGCTTCGATATCAGTCATACCATGGGCGAAGCCACCTTGGGTGCTTGCGTGGTGTTCGACAATCTCGCCATGCAATCCGGGGAATACCGGCGTTATAACGTCGAGGGCATAACGCCAGGCGATGATTTCGCCGCCCTGCGCAATGTGCTGACGCGCCGCTACCGAAAAATTTCCGCAGGGGAGGGCAGGGTTCCGGATTTGATCTTGGTGGACGGCGGCAAGGGACAGGTGAGCGTTGCCCAGGAAATCTTCGCCGAGCTCGGGCTCAATGACGTTTATCTTGTCGGCGTGGCCAAGGGTGCGGAGCGCAAACCCGGGCTGGAACAACTCATTTTTCCCGGGGATAAAAACCCGCTACAATTGGCTCCGGATAACATCGGTTTGCATCTGATTCAGCAAATCCGCGACGAAGCGCACCGCTTCGCGATTCAAGGCCACCGCGCCAGGCGCGCCAAGACGCGCGTCACGTCCTCACTGGAAAAAATCGGCGGCGTGGGCGCGAAGCGCCGGCAAAAACTGCTGTCGCGGTTTGGCGGCCTCAAAGGGGTGCTTGCGGCGAGTGTGGACGACCTCGCGATGGTGGAGGGCATCAGTCGCAAATTGGCCGAAATAATCTACCGCGAGCTGCATTAGTAGCGCACCCCATGCCATTCAACATACCCAATCTCATCACTTGGCTGCGTATTCTTCTGATTCCGCTGTTTGTCGGAATCTTCTATCTCTCCGATGCCGTGCTGGCCATGCATTATAAAAACCTGCTGGCAACAGCGATTTTTGCCGTAGCCGCGATCAGCGACTGGCTCGACGGCTATCTCGCGCGCACGCTCAACCAAACCTCGGCTTTTGGTGCGTTCCTCGACCCGGTCGCCGATAAGCTAATGGTGGTGGCCGCGTTGATTATCCTGGTCAACCTTGGTCGCGTTGATGCGCTGATCGCTTTCATCATCATCGGCCGTGAGATTGCGGTTTCGGCGCTGCGCGAATGGATGGCGAAAATCGGCGCCGCCAAGAGCGTGGCGGTGTCCTTTTTCGGCAAAATCAAAACGATTTCGCAAATGGCGGCAATTTTGCTGCTGCTTTATCACGATACTTTGCCATGGATGCTGAACGCCCAGCTAATCGGCACCTGGTGCATTTACATTGCGGCGATTTTGACTTTGTGGTCAATGGCCTACTATCTGAAAAAAGCCATGCCGCAGGCGTTGAAACGCGCGTGAGTAACCTTGACTTTAGTGACCAGACTCCTATAATGCACACTCTGTTTTTTGCGGGAATAGCTCAGTTGGTAGAGCGCAACCTTGCCAAGGTTGAGGTCGCGAGTTCGAACCTCGTTTCCCGCTCCAATTCCGGGGAAAACGAACCAATGAATCAATATTTCGTTTTCCCTGTTTAGTTTTAATGACCCGTAAAAACGGCGGGGTGGCAGAGTGGTCATGCAGCGGCCTGCAAAGCCGTGTACGCCGGTTCGATTCCGACCCCCGCCTCCAAGATACAAGAACCGCCCGAACTGTCCTGCGCCCGGATGGTGGAATTGGTAGACACAAGGGACTTAAAATCCCTCGGGCTCTAATCCAGCCCGTGCCGGTTCGATTCCGGCTCCGGGCACCACCTAGTAAACTCGTGTTCTTCCCCTATTGCAATACAACAAAAAAACGAATTGAGTTAAAGCGTATATTAGTTAAACCTAATGTATTACTTTAATTTAACATAATATACATTATACGAAGTTATTGATAGCATTGGGCCCAACCATTTTATATTTCTTTTGGAGGCAACCATGGGCCCAAAACCCTACTTACTGAAGTCTGAAAAGCCTGAAAAAGTTCTGTGTGGTGGCGCTGGCAACGTCTTCGAGCGGGATGTTGCGCAACCTGGCGATTTCCTCGGCGACATGGCGGACAAAGGCAGGCTGGTTGGTTTTGCCACGGTACGGTACCGGCGCCAGAAAGGGAGAGTCGGTTTCAATCAGCATGCGTTCAAGCGGCACTTGCGTGGCGACTTGCCTCAATGCAACTGCATTCTTGAACGTCACGATGCCGGAAAAGGAAATATAAAAATTCATCGCCATGGCGGCTTGCGCCATTTCCCAGCTTTCGGTGAAGCAGTGCATGACACCTCCGATTTCGGACGCGCCCTCTTCTTGCATAATGCTTAAAGTATCCGCCGCCGCTTCACGGGTGTGGATGATAAGTGGCTTGCAGCAGGCCTTGGCGGCACGGATGTGGCTGCGGAAGCGCCGCTTCTGCCATTCCAGATTGCCTTTCAGGCGGTAATAGTCAAGCCCGGTTTCGCCGACGGCTATAATTTTAGGATGGTCGGCGCGCTTGAGCAGTTCGTCGATCGTTACCTCCCCTTCTTCCTCGTAATCCGGATGCACTCCTACGGAAGCGTAGATGTTGGGATATTGCTCGGCGAGCGCGCGCACCTGGGGAAATTCGGGGAAATTGACGCTGACGCAGAGCGCGTGGCTCACCCGGTTCTCGCGCATTTTCGCCAGCACTCCGGGAACGTTGTCCGCGAGCTCAGGAAAATTGATGTGGCAGTGGGAATCGACAAACATGCCAGAAGCCGGGCGAGCCCGGGTTACATGGTGTGCGTCGGCCGGCTGGATTGCAGGTAGTCGCCCAACAGCCCTTCTATCTTGGTGCGCGCCGCAATGCCGCTTGCATCGTTGTTGAATTGCACGCCTATCCCCTGCGTCTTGTTACCTTGGGCGCCGGAAGGCGTAATCCATACCACCTTGCCCACCACCGGCAGTTTGTTGGGGTCATTCATTAAGCTTAACAGCATGAACACTTCATCGCCGACACGGTAAGGCTTGCTGGTGGGAATGAAGATGCCGCCGTTTTTCAAACCCGGCATGTAGGAGGCATAGAGCGCCGACTTCTCGCGGATGTTCAGCGACAACACGCCTGGCCGCGAGGCGGCTAGCAGTTTGGGGGCATCACTCATTTTTCAGCACCAAGCAATAATAAGACAATGCAAGCTGCTCCAATACCAGCTTGGGGTTAAGCGGGTGCCGCACGGCGCGCTGCGCGATCAGGAGTTCGCGGTAATATCGCATGAGTCCGAGGGCGTCCGCTTTTTCGGCAAGGCGCTCCAGCTTGTCCGCAAAGTCTAAATGATAACGGATTTTACCGGTGAATTTGCAGTAAGCGAGGTCGCAAACCCATTTTTGCAGCCAATTCACCACGTCAGGAAGCGGGTATTGCAATGCGCTTTCGGCCAATGCCAGCGGATTCGGAACGGCTGCGCCGAGGCGTTCGAGAAAATCGCGGCGCTGGATTTGTTTTTCCTCCTCTTTAACTTCCAGTGCGGCAAGCGGCGCGTAGCCTGCCTGCGCCAGCGCGATTTCCGGATGGGCGACGCCCTCCCCTTGCAGCCACTGCAATGAAACAGCGGCGGCGGGGACCGGCAGTGGAATGCCGCGGCAGCGGCTGATGATGGTCGGCAACAGGCGCTGCGGCGCGTGGGAAACCAGGACGAAAACGGTGTTCCCCGGCGGCTCTTCCAGAGTCTTGAGAAGCGCATTGGCGGCATGCGGATTCATCGCCTCCGCAGGGTGAATCAGAATGACCTTGTAGCCGTTGCGGTGGCTGGTGAGATTGACGAAATCATCGAGTGCACGGATTTGCTCGACGCTGATTTGATTGGCCGCTTTCTCGGATTTTTTCTCTTCGGCTTCTTCCTCGCCGGCGGCCGCGCTGTATGCGGCGGGTTCGAGCAGGCGGAAGTCTGGATGATTGGCGCCAGCAAACCACAGACAGCTTTGGCATTTGCCGCAAGCAGCCAGAGGCTCTCGCGCTTCGCACAGCAGATACTGTGAAAGCGCTTGCGCGAAGGCGAGCTTGCCGATGCCTTTCCTGCCTTTTATAAGGACTGCGTTCGGCCAGCCTTGGCTGCGGGAAACAAGCGCGTCCCACACTGGTTTATGCCAAATATATTTACTCAAAAACAGCATGTTATAATAATTACTTCAAGTTGTTTCCTAATGGCTGACAGGCCCTGCGTGGCGTCGATTACGTGCAGGCGTTCAGGGTGGCGCCTGGCCCGCTGCAAATAAGCTTTGCGCACCTTCTCGAAAAACATTTCCTGCTCCTGCTCAAAGCGGTCCAGTCCAGGATTATTTACCAGCCGCTTTTTGCCGACAGCGGGCGGCACATCAAACAACAGCGTGAGTTCCGGCTGCAAGCCCTGCTGTACCCATTTTTCCAGAATTTCCAGTTTCTCTACGGCCACTCCCCTGCCCCCGCCCTGGTAGGCGAAGCTGGCGTCGGCAAAGCGGTCGGAAACCACCCAGGCACCGCGCGCCAAGGCCGGAAGAATTATTTTATCCAGGTGCTCGCGGCGCGCGGTAAACATGAGCAATGCCTCGGTTTCCGGGTGCATGGTTTGGCCGAGCAGGATTACCCGGAGTTTTTCACCTAGCGACGTCCCGCCAGGCTCGCGCGTCACCACCACCTCAAGCTGGCGCGCGCGCAGTTGCTCCGCAATCCACGGCAAATGCGTGCTTTTGCCCGCGCCGTCTATACCTTCAAGCGTGATGAATTTACCTTTGCTTTTCGGTTTTGCCGCCAAAGCCTGCTCCCGTTCAAGGTTTGCGCCGCCCGCTTTTCTGGTATTTTGTCACGGCGCGGTTATGTTCTTCCAGCGTATCAGAAAAATACGACGTGCCGTCGCCGCGCGCGACGAAATATAGCGCTTTGCTGTTTGCCGGATTAAGTGTCGCCTGAATCGAGGCCAGCCCGGGCATGGCAATCGGCGTCGGCGGTAATCCAATTCGAGTGTAGGTGTTGTAAATCGTATCCGTTTCCAAATTGCGCTTGCGTATATTGCCGTCAAAGCTCTCGCCTATCCCGTAAATTACCGTAGGATCGGCCTGCAATTTCATGCCGAGCCGCAGCCGGTTTATCAGAACCACTGCGACCATGCGCCGCTCGGTCGCCTGGCCGGTTTCCTTTTCGACGATGGAGGCAAGAATCAATGCCTCGTAGGGATTGGCGAAAGGCAGGTTCGGCGCGCGCCCAGCCCAGGCGGTACTGATATTGGATTTCATGGTCTGATAAGCCCGCTTGAGGATGGTAGCATCGCTTACGCCCTCGCTGAAATGATAAGTGTCGGGGAAAAGCAAACCTTCGGTGGACTCTTCCGTCGCGCCGATGCTCTCGAGTATTTCTTTCTCGCTCATCTTAACGGTGTCATGACGGATACTCGGGTGGTTGTTGAGCGTCTGGCGCGCTTTACTGAAAGTCCAACCTTCGATAAAGGTGATTTCCTTCTGCGTAAAATCGCCCTCGGTGAGCTTAATGAGCAAGGAATAAGGGCTTAACTCGCCTTTCAGCTCATAGTTGCCGGCCTTGATTTGCCCGGCCTTGCCCAAGGTTCTTCCCAGCGCCACAAAGTTCCACGGCTCAGGCAGTACGCCGATTTCGGTGAGTTGTTTTGCCGCGCTCCTCAGGCTGCTGCCGGGTTTCAAACTGAATTCGACCGGGGTATTTGATAATTGCAACGGCGTGTTGGCATAGTAAGCCAGCCAGCCCGCTGCTCCGGCCAAAAGCGCAACGAGAAGAAAACCCAGAATCCGGATGGCGCGTTTAGTCACAATCGCGGTCAAGCCAGTCGCGGACCATGGGAGCAAAACAGCCTGGTTCCCAGCGTTTCTCTCCGATTTCCCTGATCTGCCACACGCCGATTACGCTGTTGGTCAGAAATGCTTCATCCGCTCGCAGGAGCTCAGGCAAGGAAATAGCTCTGACTTTGCAGGCAATGCCTGCTTTGCCCGCCCGCTCCAGAACGCGCTCGCGCTGCACTCCGGCCAGCCCGCAGCGGGACAGATCCGGTGTGCATAGCTCGGCGCCTTTCAGCGTGAACAGGTTGGTCATGGTACCGCAGATGACATGGCCTTCACCATCGAGCAGCAGTCCTTCGGCAATGGCTTCGTCGTTCCATTCCTGGCGAGCCAATACGTTTTCCAGCCGGTTGAGATGCTTGATCCCGGCAAGCCGCGGTTGCAGTCCCAATCTTAAATCACAGATCCGCACCTTCACACCTTGCTCGTAGTGACTTGCCGGATAGTCGGGAAGCGGGCTCGACATAACGACCCGGTTGGGTGTGGCGCCAGGCGCGACACGATAACCCCGCGTTCCGGCACCACGGGTGATGATGATTTTGACGACGCATTCAGGATTGGCTTTTGTAACCGCTTCCACTTCCATGCTTAAAACCGCGATGGAAGGGCAATTAATGTTGAGCGCCGCACAGTCCGCCAGCAGTTTGCGGTAATGGCGTTGCCAGCACAGCGCTACGCCGTGGCTTACACGCAGGGTGCGGAACACGCCGTCACCGTACATCAAGCCGCGGTCGTGCACGCTTAACGAGTCGGTTTGAACGCCGTTGACTAGAATCATTTTGAACTCACCGGCAGCACGCAAAAAGCCGTAATAAATGAAACTAATTTAACCCGGTTGCCGAAAAAGGAAAAGGCGCCGCCGTATCAAGCCTTGGTAAAAACCAGCGTGCCGTTGGTGCCGCCGAAACCAAACGAATTGGACAGGGCCGCCCTGATTTTCATGTTGCGCGCGGTGTTCGGCACGTAATCGAGATCACACTGCGGATCCTGCTCGAAGAGGTTGATGGTGGGAGGGGCGATCTGGTGATGAATGCTCAACGTTGAAAATACCGCTTCCACCCCTCCCGCCGCGCCAAGCAGGTGCCCGGTCATGGATTTGGTGGAACTGACTGCGATTTTTTTTGCGTGATCGGCAAAACAGCGCTTGACCGCCACGGTTTCGGCAATATCGCCCAGCGGCGTTGAAGTGCCGTGGGCGTTGACATAATCCACCTGATCCGGGTTGAGTCTGGCGTTGCGCAAGGCATTCGCCATGCAGCGCGCCGCGCCTTCGCCGTCTTCACAGGGTGCAGTCATATGGTGGGCGTCGGCGCTCATGCCAAAACCGGCAAGCTCGGCGTAAATACGCGCGCCGCGTTTTTGAGCATGCTTCATTTCCTCGAGCACCAGCACCCCCGCCCCTTCGCCGAGCACAAAACCGTCGCGCCCTACGTCCCACGGCCGGCTGGCGGTGGCCGGATCGTCGTTGCGCGTGGACAGCGCACGGGCGGAAGAGAAGCCGCCTATGGCCAGCGGCGTCAAAGTGGATTCGGAGCCGCCGGCTACCATCACGTCCGCGTCGCCGTATTCGATGAGCCGCCCCGAATCGCCGATGCAATGCGTGGCCGTGGTGCAGGCGGTGACCATCGCCAGATTTGGGCCTTTCAATCCATACAGAATGGAGAGGTTGCCCGAAATCATATTGATGATGGTCATGGGGATGAAGAACGGTGAAATTTTGCGCGGCCCGCCCTTGAGGAAGGCGTTGTGGGTTTCCTCGATGATTGGCAAGCCCCCGATGCCCGACCCGATGTTGACGCCGATGCGCTCGGCGTTCTGCGGCGTGATTTCGATTCCCGAATCTTTGATCGCTTCAATGGCCGCGGCCATCCCGTAGTGAATGAACGTATCCATGCGGCGGGCATCTTTCGCTGAAAGATAGTTCTCGGGATTGAAACCTTTTACCTCGCCGGCAATCTGCGAAGCAAAGCCTGAGGCGTCGAAGCGGGTGATTCGGGTGATGCCCGGTTCCCCCGCGACGATGTTTTGCCACGCTTCAGCGACGCCAATACCGACCGGTGACACGATACCGAGGCCAGTAATGACGACTCTGCGTCTGGACAAGATTACTCCAGGTGCGAAGGGTTAAAACGCGGGGGAATCAGTTTAGGTGGGTTTTGATGTAGTCAATGGCTTGCTGCACGGTGGAGATTTTTTCCGCCTCTTCGTCGGGAATCTCGCACTCAAACTCCTCTTCCAGCGCCATCACCAGCTCAACTGTGTCTAGCGAATCCGCGCCCAGATCGTCCACAAACGAAGATTCGTTCTTGACTTCGCCCTCGTTGACGCCGAGTTGTTCAGCAACAATCTTTTTTACGCGTGGCTCTATGTTTTCCATCTAAATCCCTTTCTGGTTCCGTGGTGGTCAAAGCAATTCAATCTTGGGCTGCAGCAAATTCGACTATTCTACCAAATTTACCCTGATTACAAAATCGCAATGGTCGCTGTCTAATTCATGTACATCCCGCCGTTCACCTGCAGGGTGCAGCCGGTAATGTAACCGGCGCCATTTGAAGCCAGGAAAGCCACAGCTACGGCAACTTCTTCGACCCGCCCCAGTCGCCCCATCGGCACATGCTGCAGCAGCGCCTGCCGTTGCGCTTCGTCGAGCGCCCGGGTCATGTCGGTGTCGATAAAGCCGGGCGCGACGCAATTAACCGTGATATTGCGGCTCGCTACTTCGCGTGCCAGTGACTTACTGAACCCTGCGATTCCGGCCTTGGCCGCGGCGTAATTGGCTTGACCGGGATTGCCGATTTCCCCGGAAATGGAAGTAATGTTGATAATGCGACCGTAGCGTACTTTTACCATGGGGCGCAATAATGCGCGACATAGCCTGAATACCGATTTCAGGTTGGTCGACATGATGTCGTCCCACTCCTCGTCCTTCATGCGCAGCAGCAGATTGTCGCGGGTAATGCCGGCATTATTGACCAGAATCGAGATCGCGCCATGGCGGTTCTGGAGGTCCTCGAGCAGGTGTTCAATCGCTTCGCCGTCATTGACATTGAGCGCCATTCCGGCGCCCTTGATCCCCGCCTTCGCCAGATAGGCGCTGATGGCCAGCGCGCCGTTATCCGTGGTCGCGGTGCCAATCACGGTTGCGCCCTGTTTGCCCAGTTCCAAAGTAATGCCCTGCCCGATCCCGCGGCTCGCGCCTGTGACTAAAGCAATTTGGTTTTCCAGCATTTTTTGTGAGTTGTCGTGAAAAAGTCAGGCCAGTACCGCCAACGCCTGCTTGAGCGCCGCCCCATCGTTGAACGCAAATACTTCCTGAGCGGGAGCAATTCGCTTGTTGAGGCCGGCCAGCACTCCGCCCGGCGCGCATTCCGCGACATGCGTTACGCCTCTTTGCGCCAAAGCCCGGATGGTTTCCACCCAGCGCACTGGATTATACAGTTGTCGTACCAGCGCTTCCTTGATCGCGTCGGGCTCCGCATGTTCGCTCACGTCCACATTATGCACTACCGGGATTTGGGGTGGCTTGATTGCCGCTGATTGCAAACGTTCTTTCAGCTTTACCGCCGCTCCGCGCATCAGCGAACAATGCGAAGGCGCGCTCATCGGCAGCATGATGGCGCGCTTTGCGCCTTTGGTCTTGGCCAGCTCCATGCCGCGCAGCACCGCTGTTCTATGCCCGGCGACCACAATCTGGCCCGGCGAATTGAAATTCACCGCCTCCAGGACTTCGCCCTGCGCCGCTTCCAAGCAGATTTCCTTAATCTTTATTTCATCCAGGCCGAGTATTGCGGCGATTCCCCCCATTCCCTCGGGTACGGCTTGCTGCATGGTTTCCGCCCGGAATCGCACCAGCGGCAACGCTTCGGCGAAATCCAGCGCTCCGCCCGCGACCAGGGCAGTATATTCCGCCAAGCTATGGCCGGCCAGCAAGTGGGGCGCTGCGCCGCCCAGCTTTCGCCAGGCGCGATAAACTGCGATGCCGGCAATCAGCATCACCGGTTGGGTATTGACCGTCTGGCTCAATGCCGTTTCCGGCCCGTTTTCCACTAGCGTCCACAAATCCTGATTGAGAATGCCTGAAGCCTCATCAAAGGTCTGGCGTACCACGGGTAAATCGGCAAAGCCGCGCATCATGCCAACCGACTGCGAGCCTTGGCCGGGGAAGACGAATGCGAATTTCATGTTTATTTAATTACCAGCGCAACAGAACCGAGCCCCAGGTAAATCCCCCGCCCACGCCTTCCATGAGAATCAGCTCGCCACGCTTGATACGGCCATCCTGCACCGCGTCGTCCAAAGCCAGCGGAATCGAGGCAGCGGAAGTGTTGGCGTGGCGATCTATCGTCACTACCACCCGATCCATGCCTAAACCCAGTTTCCTGGCGGCTGCCTGAATGATGCGGATATTTGCCTGGTGCGGAATCAGCCACTGGATATCGCTTTGTTGCAACTTGTTGGCGGCGAGGGCCTCATCCACCATTTCTTCCATTACCTTCACTGCAAACTTGAACACCGCATTGCCTTCCATCACCACCTGCGGATTGCCCGTCACCTTTCCGCCGCACACGCTGCCCGGAACAGCCAGGGCTTTGTGGTAGCTGCCGTCCGCATGCAAATGGGTGGAGAGGATTCCAGGCGTTTCGCCGGCTTTTACGATAACCGCGCCCGCGCCATCGCCGAACAGCACGCAAGTGGCGCGGTCATTCCAGTTCAGAATGCGTGAATAAATTTCAGTCCCCACGACCAAAGCACAACGGTTCTTGCCCGAGCGAATAAACAGGTCGGCGGTGGCCAAGGCATACACAAAACCGCTGCACACCGCCTGCACATCGAAAGCCGGGCAGTTCTTGATGCCGAGCTTGGACTGCAGGATGCAGGCGGTGCTGGGAAAAATCATGTCCGGTGTGGTGGTGGCGACGATGATCAAGTCGATATCGCCCGCTTTCACTGCCGCCGCTTGCATCGCTTTCTTGCTGGCGTTAAGCGCCAGATCACTCGCGTTTTCGTTGTCTGCCGCGATATGGCGCTGACGAATACCGGTTCGGGTGAAAATCCACTCATCCGAGGTATCCACCATGGTTTCAAGGTCGCGGTTGGTGAGGATTTTTTGCGGCAGGTAGCTGCCGCTGCCGACAATGCGCGAGTACATCAAACCGGCTCCGGGTGAATCGGCGCCATGCGCTCGCTGATGCGACGCAGGACGCCGTTTTGCACCTCCTCCACTGCGCGCCGGATGGCAAAGCCAAAAGCAAAGCTATCCGCTGACCCATGGCTTTTTATCACTACGCCGCGCAAACCGAGCAGACTCGCGCCGTTGTAGCGGCGGTAATCAACCCGGTGCCTGTAGGCTTTGAGCGCCGGCATGGCGAACCAGGCGCTTATCCTGGTCAAAAGGCTGCTCTCGAATTCCTCGCGCAGGAAGGTCCCCAGCATCTGCGCCATGCCTTCGGAAGTCTTCAACGCCACGTTGCCGACAAAACCGTCGCACACTACGACATCGGTGGTGCCTTTAAAAATATCGTCGCCCTCGACATTGCCGTAGAAATTGAGCCCACTTGCGCGCAGCAGTTCCGCCGCCCGTTTCACCACTTTGTTGCCCTTGATTTCTTCCTCGCCGATATTGAGCAGGCCGATGCTCGGACGTTCGTTGTGCTCCACCGCGGAAACCAGGGTGGCGCCCATGATGGCGAACTGCAGCAGGTGTTCCGGGGTACAGTCGGCGTTGGCGCCCAGATCCAGGACATAAGTTTGACCGCGCAAACTGGGCAATGCGGTGGCAATGGCGGGGCGTTCGATGCCCGGCAGGGTTTTCAGCACAAAACAGGAAATGGCCATGAGCGCGCCGGTGTTACCGGCGCTGACACCGGCTTGGGCTTCGCCGTTTTTCACCAGATTGATCGCCACGCGCATCGAGGAATCTTTTTTGCCACGCAGGGCGAGGACCGGTTGTTCATCCATGGTCACTATTTCGCTGGCGTGATGCACGCGCAGCCGTGGACCGGTTTCGGCGCGCATGGCACGCAACTCCGGTTCGATGACGTCGCGCAGGCCGACCAGGACGATTTGCGTATCGGGATTGCGTTGCTGGAATTTTACCGCTGCCGGCACCGTAACCTGCGGGCCGTGGTCACCGCCCATGCAATCGATGGCTACCGTGATATCCATTCCCGTGCAGGCAGGGGTCGCCCGGTTTGGCGACTATTCGCCCCTGCCGCGAGTTACTTTCTTGCCACGGTAATAGCCGTTAGGGCTGATGTGGTGGCGCAAATGGACTTCGCCGGTGGTGGGCTCGACTGCCAGCGGCGGGTTGGTCAGAAAATCATGCGCACGGTGCATGCCGCGCTTCGACGGGGATTTCTTGTTTTGCTGAACTGCCATGACAAACTCCTATTCAGTGTTCCGATTTTTCAGCGCCGCGAGCGGCGCAAAAGCCGTGCGGCCGGCCCGGCTGCCATCATACTCTTCACTGATTCGACATGCCGCCGTGTCATGCCTCGGAGAAAGCGGCAACCCCAATATGATTTCTTCCTCGAGCAAGGCCAGCACATCCAGCTCCGTTTCCGCCGGGATGCAGTCTACGGTTTCGTCTTCTTCCGTAACTTCGGAAAAATCATTTTGGTTTTCGATCAGCAGCAGATCGCAAACCCGATCCACATCCTGCGCCAGCTCGCCCAGGCAGCGTTGGCATTTGAGACAAATCCTGCCTTGAATTGCTAGATGCAATTGCGGCTTGCCCCGGGAATTTACCGTGCCGCGCAACTCGTATTCGATGACACCTTCCGTAGAATATAAATAGGTGCGCAAACGCAGCAAGTCGGCGACGGGTATTTTACCACGCAGAGCTTCCGCGCCGCGGGCAAATGTCAGGCTGTCGACAGCGACCTGTTCAGGCATAAGGCGCGCATGATATTATTTTTGCAGTTTGGTGTCAAAAACTTACGAGAAAAATTTGAGCTCTCCACAGCTGGTTTTAGCTTCGACTTCTATTTATCGCCGCGAGCTGTTAGAGCGCCTGCAACTCCCCTTCTCCGCCGCCGCTCCCAACGTTGATGAATCGCCCTTGCCGGGCGAGCGGCCCGAACAAACCGCCGCTCGTCTAGCCCAAGCTAAAGCCCTGGCGGTGAAAAACCTATACCCGCAAGCGCTCATCATTGGCTGCGACCAGGTCGCAGCCCTGGACGGCACGCTGCTGGGCAAACCACACACCCATGATAATGCGTTGAAGCAATTACAATTCATGCGCGGCAAGACCGTGATGTTTCACACTGCCATATGTCTGCTTAATGCTCGAACCGGAAACCTGCAAACTCGGGTTGTGCCTTACCAGGTCAGGCTGCGCGATTACAGCGATGCGCAGATTGCCGGCTATCTGGCCAGGGAACAGCCCTACCATTGCACAGGCAGCGCCAAAACCGAAGGCTTGGGCGTCGCGCTCCTCCAAAGCATGCGGGGCGACGACCCCTCTTCATTGGTAGGCTTGCCACTGATCGCACTGGTGGACATGTTGAAAAACGAAGGCTTCGAGGTCCTCTAGGCTTAGGAACCTCTGATTAAGTCCCACGTGGTTGCGACGGCGGCTTTCCGGAAGGGGATGCGCGAAGCGAGGCGCAGCCAATGGCCAGACCCCCTTGGCAAGCCGAGCGACAAAGCAGACCGCCCGGACAAGCGCCCCGGACTCAGTCTCGCGCAGCGTGGTGCGGGCAGGGGCGCAAGCTGCCGCAAGAATCACTGTTAAACGGGGGCGCCCATGCTGCCGCTCCCGCACCCCAAGCTTCGCTCACCGTGTCGCGGCAGCCGTCCCATCCGGGTTGCGGTAAAATGCGGTGTCTGCGTCGTGCTCGCCGGAGCGTGGAGCCTCGGCACGTGCGACCGCGAAGGCGAGCGCTGGCCCGCTTCACTGCACAGCTTCGCAGGTGCGGACGCTGCGCGGGCCCTCCTCGGTGTCGTACTTCGAGTACGACCTTCGTCGCGCGCCTTGCATCCATCCGCATTTTGCCGGCAACGCAATTCGCGGAGGACTTAATCAGAGGTTCCTTGATCTGAGGCAGAGCAATGGCGGCTAAGAAAGGCGAGCGCAAGATGCAGATTTTGCAGACGCTCGCGCAAATGCTGCAAAACCCTCGTGCGGAGAAAATAACTACCGCGGCGCTGGCGGCGAAACTCGACATTTCCGAAGCGGCGCTTTATCGCCATTTCGCCAGCAAGGCGCAGATGTTCGAGGGGCTGATTGAATTCGTCGAAGAATCGCTGTTTGGGCTGATTAACAAAATCACCTCGGACGAACAAAGCGGCTTGAAGCAGCTGGAAGCGATGCTCTCGATGCTTTTGGGTTTCGCCGAGAAAAATCCGGGGATGACCCGCGTGCTGATAGGCGATGCGCTGGTGAATGAGAATGAACGGCTGCAAACCCGCATCAATCAATTGCACGACCGGCTCGAAGCCTCGCTGCGCCAGGCGCTGCGCTTTGCCGCGAGCCGCAATGAAATTCCTGCCGATCTGGACACGGCGGCGCAGGCCAATCTTTTAATGTGCTTCGTCACCGGCCGCTGGCACCAATACGCCAAGAGCGGTTTCAAGCGCGAACCGATGGAGCACTGGGCCGGGCAGTGGCGGGAGTTGATAAGAGGTTAAGTATTTAACACTTGCGCTTTCGCGCCTCAAGCAGGGCACGGCGGGTTCTTACCGAATTTAATTGAGCGCCATTTCTTTGAAAGCGCAGCAAGCAGGGCGTTAGGCCGCCGAACACAACTTAAATATGCAATCCCTCAAACAACTGCTCAAAAACAATCGAGCATGGGCTGACCGCATTCGGCAGCAGGATCCGGATTTTTTTCTCAAGCTCTCGCACCAGCAGTCGCCCGCCTATTTGTGGATTGGCTGCTCCGATAGCCGGGTGCCCGCCAACCAGATTGTCGGGCTCCCGCCGGGCGAGCTGTTCGTTCACCGCAACGTGGCTAACATAGTGGTGCACACCGACCTCAACTGTCTCTCGGTGATGCAGTTCGCGGTAGATGTGCTCAAGGTGCGCCACATTATCGTCTGCGGGCACTACGGTTGCAGCGGTGTTAAAGCCGCGTTTTCCTTCACCCGCCTGGGCTTGATTGATAACTGGCTGCGCCACGTGCAGGATGTGCGCCAGAAGCACGAGGCGTTATTGGCTGGGATGCCCGACGATTCCAGGCGCTGCGACCGGCTGTGCGAGCTGAACGTCATTGAGCAGGTGGCCAACGTCTGCCAGACTACGATTGCGCGCGACGCATGGGAGCGCGGGCAGGAGCTGGCGATTCACGGCTGGATTTACGGGCTGGAGAACGGGCAGCTGCGCGACATGGAAATCACGGTTAGTGGAACGCATGAGACCGCCGCGGCCTACCAGGCGGCGATTTCCGCTTTGTCATGATTTGCCGCGGCCTGACTGGCTGCTAAGCATTCACCGCCTGCGCCTTTCTGTCGCACACGGTGCACTGCGGGTCTTTGGCGAGTTTGATCGAGCGCCATTCCATCGAAAGCGCATCAACCAAAAGCAATCTCCCATTCAGCGTTTCGCCCGCACCGGTCAATAGCTTCAGCGCTTCCGCCGCCTGAATGGTGCCGATGATGCCGGTTAACGGCGCGAACACGCCCATCACCGCGCAGCGCGTTTCCTCGACTTCGCCTGCTTCGGGGAACAGGCAGTGGTAGCAGGGGCTTGAAGTTTCCCGCAAATCGAACACCGCGACTTGGCCGTCGAAGCGCACGCCGGCGCCTGAAACCAAAGGCTTGCGGTGCGCGACGCAGGCGCGGTTCACTGCATGGCGGGTGGCGAAGTTGTCGCTGGCATCGAGCACCACATCGGCGTTCCTTACCAAATCAAGGATGTCTTCGCGGGTTACGCGCTTGGAAACCTCGACCACGGTTACTTCGGGATTGATGAGTCCAAGCGTGTTGCGCGCGGATTGGGTTTTGGGTGTGCCAACAGAAAGTGTGTGGTGGACGATTTGCCGTTGCAGGTTGGTGAGATCCACCTTTTCGCCATCGCAGATGGTGATTTTGCCGACCCCGCTCGCCGCGAGATAAAGCGCGGCAGGAGAGCCCAGACCGCCTGCGCCGATAATCAGCGCATGCGAGTGAAGCAGCTTTTCCTGGCCTTCAATGCCGATTTGCGGCAGCAGAATATGCCGGCTATACCTGATTAACTGGTTATCATTCATGGCAAAGCCGGGTCGAGCGGCAAACCTGCAAGAACTTATTTTTGCCCTTGCAGGATTTGCAGGCCTTTGAGCAGGTTGACCGCCTGGTTCAGCTGGTAATCGTTTTTTCCGCCGAATTCCGGAAGCTCGACCTTGCCTTCTTCGCCTTTGGGTTTGGGGTTCAGCTTGGGCGGCGTGGGCTTTGGTGGAGCGGATTTCTCTTCCGGCTGCGTATCGTTGGAAAGATGCCGCTCCAAATCCGCTTCGCGCAGCCGCGGGCCCGGTTCGACACCATTCACCGTGGCTTCTTCCACCACGATGTCCGGCACGATGCCCTTGACCTGGATTGAACGGCCATTTGGCGTGTAATAGCGCGCCGTGGTGAGCTTAATCGCCGTGTTGTTGCCGAGCGGCAGGATGGTTTGCACCGAGCCCTTGCCGAAGCTTTGCGTGCCCATGATGATGGCGCGCTTGTGGTCCTGCAGCGCGCCGGCGACGATTTCGGAAGCCGAGGCCGAGCCGCTGTTTACCAGCACGACCAGCGGCACGCTCTTTACCGCCGGTGGCAGTTTTTTCAGGTAATCTTCCTTGAAATTGCCGCGCAGGTAATTTTCCGGGATGGCGGAAAGCCGCATCTTCGCGTCATCGGAGCGGCCTTCGGTGTAAACCACCAGCGCATTGGGTTGCAGGAACGCGGCGGACACGGCGACGGCGCTGTTGAGCAGCCCGCCTGGGTCGTTGCGCAAATCCAGAACCAGGCCTTTCAATGTGCCGGGCTTGTATAAATCGTTGATTGCCTTAACCAGCGTCTCGCCGGTGTGCTCCTGGAACTGGGTGATGCGGATGTAGCCGTAGCCAGGCTCGAACATCTTGGATTTGACGCTTTGCACCTTGATGACGGCGCGTGTCAGCGTAAACACCAGCGGCTTGGACTCGCCCTTGCGCACC
Source organism: Burkholderiales bacterium (assembly GCA_035543335.1). Classification (NCBI taxonomy): domain Bacteria; kingdom Pseudomonadati; phylum Pseudomonadota; class Betaproteobacteria; order Burkholderiales; species Burkholderiales bacterium. The sequence continues at coordinate 27,681 of DASZZH010000007.1, read as the reverse complement.
ACGGTGAGCGTAATTTGCGTATTGGGCTTGCCGCGCATGCGCTTCACTGCATCGTTGAGGGTCATGCCTCTTACCGCAGTGTCGTCGAGCTTGATGATGAGGTCGCCGCTCCTGAGCCCGGCAGTGTAAGCAGGGGTATCTTCAATCGGGGAAACCACTTTTACAAAACCGTCTTCCATGCTGACTTCTATCCCCAAACCGCCGAATTCGCCCTGGGTTCCGACTTGCAGTTCCTTGAAGGCATCGGCATCGAGATACGCCGAATGCGGGTCAAGGCCGGTCAGCATGCCGTTGATGGCCTCGGTGATGAGCTTCTTGTCATCCACCGGCTCGACGTAGTCGTTCTTGATGCGGCCGAACACTTCGGTGAAGGCTCGCAACTCCTCGACCGGCAGCGGCGTGGCGGCTTCTTTCTGCGCCACCGCGGAGAAGTTAAGGCTCAAAGCCACGCCCAGCAAGGCGCCCAGTATTACCAGGCCGAGCTGCTGTAATTTGTCCCGCATTTAGATCTCCTCGTGCTGCTTTCCAGTGACCTGTTTGCCTATTTGACGGTGACCCAGGCCAGGGGGTCGAATGGTTTGCCCTGGTACCGCATCTCAAAGTATAAACCGGAATCGGGATTGCCGCCGCTGTTTCCGACCGCCGCGATGGTGTCTCCGCCGTGGATTTCGTCGCCCACCTGCTTGTATAGGGTTTCGTTATTGCCGTAGAGGCTCATGTAGCCCGCGCCATGGTCGAGGATGATCAGGTTGCCGAATCCGCGCAGCCAGTCGGCGTACACTACCCGCCCGGCGGCGACGGCTTTCACTTCCTGCCCACCGGGGGAGAGGATGAACAGCCCTTTCCAGGTAAGCCCGCTGTCAGAACGTGGACTGCCGAAACGATTGGCGAGTTCCCCTTTGACCGGCAAATTCAGCTTGCCCTTAAGTTGCTGGAAAGGACTGGTATCGAGCGAGGAGTCGGGAAGCCGGCTGTTGCTGAGTCTGGAGGGTGCTTTTTTTTCCGAAAGGATTTTCGCCAGCCTCTCGATGAGCCGGGTCAGGCGTTTCTCGTTGCGCTGAAGCGTGCCGATCTCGTGCCGTTGCTTGGTGATTTGCTGGGAAAGTCTGGCCAGCACGCGCTGATGTTCCGCATTTTCCTTTTCCAATTGCCGCTTCTGCGCCGCATGTTCCCGTTGGATGGCCTTGAGCTCGTCGCTTTTTTCCCTAGTTTGGGTGGAGAGGGTGGCGAGCTGGTTGAGATTGCCCCGCAGCCTGGCGATTAAATCGGCGCGCGCGCGGGAAATGTAGCTGTAGTAATGGAGCTGCCGCGCCAGCCGGTCGGGGTCCTGGCCGTTTAGAAGCAGAGCAAGGTAATCCGGCTGCTGCCCGATGTAAGCCTGGTAAAGCAGTTTTTCCAAAAGCGTTTGCTGATTGCGCAAGCTGCTTTCAGTCTGCCGGCTTTGTGTTTGCAGCGTGGCCAGTGCGGAATTTATTTCACGCTGCTGGCGGCTTAACTCATACAGCTTGCGATTGGCCTCGGAAATGGCGCGCTCGGATTCCTTCAACGCATCGGCCGCCTCGGATTTTTCGTCTTCCGCGCTCGCCAGCTCCTGTTGCAGCGCTTCGATGCGCCCGCGCAGTTGTTTGAGCTCTTCCTTTTTGAGCTCTTCCTTGGGAGGGGCGGCATCAAGAGGGAAAGCCGGTGCAAACACGAGCAGGAAGCAGCTTGCGCAAATCCAGCAGCGTTTCACGCCCGGGCTTTGCCCTGGTCGGCGACCGCCTGGCTCGCCTGTTTTATTCTTTCCTGATCCCCCAAATAGTAACTTTTGAGCGGCCGCAGGCGGTCGTCGAGTTCATAGACCAGAGGAATCCCGGTCGGGATGTTGAGTTCGACGATTTCCTCGTCGGAAACGTTGTCGAGATACTTAACCAGCGCGCGCAGCGAATTGCCGTGCGCGACGATGATGACTTTTCTCCCCGCTTTCACCGCCGGAGCAATGGTTTCGTTCCAGTAGGGCAGAAAGCGATTTACCGTATCTCTCAGACACTCGGTAAGGGGAAGCTCTTTTTCGGCAAGATTTTTATATTTTGCGTCGTGTCCCGGATAACGGGGGTCGGACTTGTCGAGGGCAGGAGGAGGCACAGCGTAGCTCCGGCGCCACACCAGAACCTGCTTCTCGCCAAATTTGGCCGCGGTTTCGCCCTTGTTCAAGCCCTGCAAGGCGCCGTAATGTCGTTCATTAAGCCGCCAGGAATGATGTATGGGAATCCACATCAGTTCCATTGCCTCAAGCATGAGCCACAGGGTTTTAATCGCCCGCTTGAGCAGCGAGGTGTAGGCAACATCGAAGGCAAAACCGTTTTGCCTGAGAATTTGTCCGACGGCTTGCGCTTCCTCCAAACCCTTTTCCGACAATTCGACGTCGGTCCAGCCGGTAAAGCGGTTTTCCTTGTTCCAGGTGCTTTCGCCGTGGCGCAGCAGTACGAGTTTTTTCATTACAATCGGCCTGCGGTAGGTTGGAATACAGTATTATCTTATAGTTTTTCCCTGCCGACACCTCTTGACAACAAATCGTTCCGCGACTTTTCCGGGCTTTTCTCACATCAGCCTTGCCCTCGTCGGACTCATGTGGGTGTTGCCTTTCCTTCAGCCGCGCCATTTTTACCCGCTTTCCCTCTTCTACAGCGAGTGGCTGGCTTTTGCGCTTGGACTTGCAGCGCTGTTTTTACTGTTGAGCAAACGGCATGACTGGAAAAATCTGGAGCTTCCTGGTTTTGGTCTGGTGCCGTTCATACTTTGCGCGGTGCTGCTGGTGCAATGGGCGCTCGACAGAATAGTCTATCCGGAGCAGGCATTGCTGGCGTTGCTTTACCTGCTGTGGGCGGCCTTTCTGATATTGCTCGGAAATATTCTGCGACGAGAAATTGGATTGGCCACACTCAGCACCACGCTTGCCTGGTGTCTTGTTGCAGGCGGAGTATTGAGCGCCATTGCGGCCTTGCTGCAGCACTATCAGATTCATACCTTTCTTGATCCGCTGATCGCGGTAAAAACTTCTAATGCGGTTTATGGCAATCTGGCGCAACCGAATCATTTCGCCGACTATACCTGCCTGGCTTTGGCTTCGCTGCTGTTTCTCTCCACAACCCGCAGGCTGGCGTGGGCCGCCGCTGCGGGATTGGCGGTAGTATTCCTATTTGGTCTGGCCTTGAGCGGTTCGCGCAGCGCCTGGCTTTATCTTTTTGTGCTGCTGGCGCTGTCGGTATGGTGGTATCGGCGCAATCAAAATAACGTCGCACTGCTGATAGCCAGTATTCTGTTGATTCCTGGTTTCGCTTTGATGGAATGGGTGGCGCAATTACCCTGGTTTGCCGCGCCGGTACCCGCAATAACCCCCACGCAAAGACTATTCGAGCTCGCTGTTGGTGGCATCCGCCTTGAGCTGTGGCACGAAGCGTGGTTTATGTTTTTGCAGTCTCCGCTGCTGGGTGTGGGATGGGGCCAGTTTGCCTGGCAGCATTTCGAGTATGGGGTATTGTTCAAAAGCTCCGGCATCGGCGGCTTGTACAATCATGCGCACAATATCGTCATGCAATTGCTGGCCGAAACCGGACTAGTCGGTGCTCTGGTGGTAGTGGGGGGTGTGGTGATGTGGCTGCACGGGTTGAGGCGCATGGCTTTCGATATCCACCTCTGGTGGCTGCTGGGGTTGCTGGCCATCATCGGCATTCACAGCATGCTTGAATTTCCGTTATGGCATTCGCATTTTCTCGGCATAGCCGCGCTGTTGCTGGGCCTAGGAGAAACGCGTTTCTTCCGCTTGGAGCTGCAACGCGTGGGCAGAATCAGTTTTGCCTTGATGCTGGCTTTAGGATGGTTATCGGCAGCCTCGCTGATTTACAGTTACCACGACCTGGAGGGGGCGCTCTATGCCCAGGGCCTAGAAAACCTGGATGCGGCAGGACTCGAGCAGCTCAACCAGGATTTGCTGCGAATTCACCGCACTTCGCTGCTCGCGCCTTACATAGAGCTGGCTTATACCGGCACCATTGTCCTCAACAAGGATAACCTCTCAGACAAGCTTGAATTGAACAGCCGGGTGATGCATTTTGCTCCGGTCAGCGATGTGGTTTTTCAGCAGGCGATTTTGCTTGCGCTAAACGGTGAAGCGCAGGCAGCAAAGATACAGCTCGAGCAAGCCGCCATTGCTTATCCGGGGGAACTCGAAAACTTCACGAAAGTAATGGACCGCTTCGCCAAACACCCTGCGGAATTTGAGCCTCTGCTAGAATTAGCTAACCAGAAACTCAAGGAGTTTGGAATTGCAGTTCGTGCAAAATAACTTCTGGCTTATCCTGCTCGCGGTGGCCAGCGGCGGCATGCTGATTTGGCCGTATCTCAGCCGCGGTTTCGGCGGCGGCGGTCCGGAACTCGGCACCCTGGAAGCGGTGCAGCTCATCAACCGTCGCGACGCGCTGGTGCTGGATGTGCGCGAACGCGGCGAATTCGCGGCCGGGCATATCCCCCATGCCAGGCACATTCCGCTTTCGCGCCTGAACGAGAGCTTGCGTGAACTTGAGAAGTTCAAGACGCGGCCAGTGCTGGTGAGCTGCGGCAACGGCGCGATATCAGGCAAGGTGTGTGGCATACTGCGCAAGAACGGTTTCAAGGAAGTGTTCAAGCTGAAAGGCGGCCTCGTGTCCTGGGAGCAGGCAAACCTGCCGCTGGAAAAAGGTTCCTAAATGCCCCTGGTCCGGATGTACGCGACCGGTGTGTGTCCGTATTGCATGATGGCGGAACGTTTGCTGCGCGCCAAGGGTGTATCAGAAATCAACAAAGTTCGTGTCGATCTGGAGCCGGAAAAACGCGTGGAAATGATGCAGAAGACTGGACGGCGCACCGTACCACAGATTTACATCGGCGAGCAGCATGTCGGCGGGTACGAAGACCTGGCAGCGCTGGATCACGCCGGCAAGCTCGACGCGCTGCTGTCCGGCGGCAAAACCTGATTTTTATTCCCGGAATTATCTAAATGAGCGAAGAAAAACAGCAGGCGGTTTTTTCCATCGAGAAGCTCTACGTCAAGGACCTTTCTCTCGAAATCCCCAACGCGCCGCGCATTTTTCTGGAGCGCGAGGCGCCGCAGGTGGATGTGCAGCTCCACACCGAGGGCACGCCGGTTGATGAGGGCGTATTTGAAGTGGTGCTGACGGTTACTATCACCGCCAAGCTCAAGGACAAAACCCTGTTCCTGATCGAGGCGGCGCAGGCTGGAATCTTTCACATCCGCAATGTGGCGCAGCAGGAAATCGAGCCGATTCTGGGGATCGCCTGTCCGAATATTCTTTACCCTTATGTGCGCGAAGTGATTTCCGACGTGGTGAGCCGCGCCGGTTTTCCGCCGGTGATTCTCAATCCGGTGAATTTCGAAGCGCTGTATCAGCATCGCAAGCAGCAGTCGCAACCCAGCACGGAGACTGCCCATTGATTTTTCGCAAGATGCATTTTTGCTTGCTCGCGCCTTTGCTTTTCGCGGTCCCGCTGCAGGCGGCGGAATTCCGCTCGGTTGTGGAAAATGTGGCGGTGCTATACGACGCGCCGTCGCTTAAAGCCCGACAGCTCTATCTTCTTGGCCGCGATTATCCGCTGGAAGTGGTGGTGAAGCTGGAAAATTGGATAAAAGTGCGCGACGCAACCGGTGAACTGGCCTGGGTGGAGAAAAAATACTTGAGTGAAAAGCGCACGGTGCTGGTCACGGCGCAACTCGCTGATATCCGCCAGGCGCCGGAAGACAATTCGCCACCCGTGTTTCAGGCGGAACAATCCGTGCTGCTGGAATTGCTGGAATTTTCGGCGCCCGGCTGGATCAGGGTGCGGCACCGCGATGGGCAGACCGGCTATGTGCGCATAAGCCAGGTGTGGGGCGGATGAAACTCGCGATTCTGGGCGCCGGCGCCTGGGGCACCGCACTCGCGATCGTTCTGTCACAGCGCCATCAGACGGTTCTGTGGGTGTGGGACCCCGATCAGCTTGCAGAAATGCAAGCGAACCGCAGCTCGCGCTTTCTCCCGAATTTTTCCTTGCCCGCCTCCGTTCAACTTCATGCAAACGTGGAAGACGCGCTGGCCCAGGCTGAACTTGCAATTGTAGTAGTGCCCACGCAAGGCTTGCGGCAGACGCTCAAGGAAATCAGCGCGAGCGCAAAACCTGTTTCGGTGATTTTAGCCTGCAAAGGTTTTGAGCCGGGAAGCCCGAACCTTCCCCACCAGGTGGCCGTGCAGGAACTGGCTGCCGGCACGCCTTGCGCGATTTTGTCCGGGCCCAGTTTCGCCCAGGAAGTGGCGCAAGGCCTGCCCGCGGCGCTAACGCTGGCTTCCAACGACGGCGCGTTTGCCCAGTCCGCCGCCAAGGAGCTGCACAGCCAAATGCTGCGGGTTTATTCGAGCGATGACGTGATCGGCGTGGCCGTCGGAGGCGCGGTAAAAAACGTCATGGCGATTGCAGCAGGAATATGCGATGGCATGGGTCTGGGCAACAACGCCCGGGCGGCGCTGATCACCCGCGGGCTCGCGGAAATCACGCGCCTGGGACTGAAGCTGGGCGGAAAGCCGGAAACGTTTATGGGTTTGGCCGGTGCGGGCGATTTGATTCTCACCTGCACCGGTGATCTTTCACGCAATCGCCAAGTCGGAATGATGCTGGCAGCGGGAAAATCCTTGCCGGCCATATTGGCTCAACTCGGTCATGTGGCGGAAGGCGTGCCTACCGCGCGCGAGGTGCTGCAGCTCGCCGGAAAGGTGGGCGTGGACATGCCGATTACCCGCGCCGTAAACCAAGTGCTTTACGAGAATGTTCCAGCCATGGCGGCGCTGCAGGAACTTCTCAATCGCGATCCCAAGGCGGAATTTTAGCGACCAGCAAATTCAGTGAAAACCGACACTGACCAAAGCTGATGGCTGACTGCTGATTGCCGATAGCTGGTTTATTTTCCACCTTTGAATCCGTTTTGGCGCCATGCTTCGTAAATTATTATTGCGGCGACGTTGGCGAGATTCAGGCTTCTGCTTTGCGGCAACATGGGTAGCCGAATGCGGTTTTGTTCCGCAAAGCTTTCCAGCATGGATTGCGGCAGGCCGCGTGTTTCGGAGCCGAAGACCATCATCTGGTTTGTACGAAAGCGCATCGTAGCGTTGCTTGCCGCGGGTGGAGACGGCGAATGCCCGGCGCCCGGAGAAAAATTCCCTGCAGCATTCCCAATTTTCGTGGAGCTTGATGCTGGCAAACTCGTGGTAATCCAGCCCGGCGCGCTGCAACTGCCGATGATTCAGCCTGGACCCCAAGGGCTTCACCAGATGCAGAGATACCCCGGTATTCGCGCACAGACGGATAATGTTTCCGGTATTGGGGGGAATTTCCGGTTCGAACAGGAACAGGTTGAACATAGGGAACCTCTGATTAAGTCCTCCGCGTGACGCGTTGCGGGCGAGGAGCGGCCGCATGCAAGGCGCGAAGACGTGGCGCTACCGAGTTAGTAACGCGAGCCCGGGGCGCCCGGCCGCCGGGCTTAGTCGCTCGTCGCTTATTGGGGAACGGCCCAACGGCGCTCCTCGCTTTGCAACCGACAGCCGGAAAGCGCATCGTCACGCACGTGTAGGACATAATCAGAAGTTCCTTGAGCTTGTATCATAAGGCAAAAAAGACTAAGTTAGCGCTAGCACGCCGCATGCTTGCCGCAAAACGCTGTTGATGTCATTTGGAGAGAGTATGGCCAGACCGGAAAGAATCCGTTTGGGTGAAATCCTGGTGCTGCAAAAGCTGATTTCGCAGGAGCAGCTGAAACTTGCGCTCGAACAGCAAAAACGCAGCGGGCGCAAGCTGGGACGCGTACTTTTCGAAAATGGCTTCATCACCGAAGAGCAGATTTCCGAAGCGCTCGCCAAGCAGCTTAATATTCCCTACATCAACCTCAAGTACTACAACGTCAGCGCCGATACCATACACAAGCTGCCTGAGGCACAGGCGCGCCGCTACCGTGCGTTGGTTCTGGAAGAACGCAAGTCCACGTATCTGGTCGGCATGGTGGACCCGACCGATCTCATTGCTTACGATGAAATCTCGCGCATCCTGAAACGCGAGATCGAGCTCGCGGTGGTCACCGAGAGCCTGTTGCTCGGAACCATAGACCGGATTTACCGCCGCACCGAGGAAATCAGCGGCCTGGCGCGCGAGCTGGAGCAGGATCTCGGCGACACCTACATTGATTTCGGCGTGCTGGGAGCGGCCCTCGGGGCCGAGGAGGCGCCGGTGGTGAAGCTCCTGCAATCAGTGTTTGAGGACGCGACCCAGATTAATGCCTCGGACATCCATATCGAACCGCAGGAGAGAAGCCTGAAAATCCGCTTCCGGATTGATGGCGTGCTGCACACCCAGACCGAAGCCGACGTCAAAATTGTGCCGGCGCTGGTGCTGCGCTTGAAGCTCATGTCCGGTCTCGACATCGCGGAAAAACGCCTGCCGCAGGACGGCCGCTTCAACGTGAAGGTGCGCAACGTGCCGATAGACGTGCGCATGTCCACCATGCCAACGCAATACGGCGAGTCGGTGTCGATGCGGCTGCTCGACCAAAGCAGCGGGTTGCTCGGCCTGGATCTCCTCGGCATGCCCAAGGACATGCTCACCAAATTCCGCGACCTCATCCACCGGACCACCGGCATGATCCTGGTCACCGGTCCGACCGGCAGCGGCAAGACCACTACGCTTTATGCGGCACTCGCCGAAGTCAATACCCCCGACAAGAAAATCATCACCGTGGAGGATCCGGTTGAATACCGGCTTCCCGGCATAAACCAAACCCAGGTCAATGAAAAAATCGACCTTACTTTTTCACGAATTCTCCGTTCGAGCCTGCGCCATGACCCCGACATCATCCTGGTGGGCGAAATGCGCGACCAGGAAACCGTGCAAATCGGCCTGCGCGCGGCGATTACCGGACACATGGTGTTTTCCACCCTGCATACCAGGGACGCGGCGAACACGCCGATTCGCCTGATTGATATGGGCGCGCCGCGCTACATGGTGGCGACTTCGCTGCAGGCGGTGCTGGCGCAGCGTCTGGTGCGGGTGATTTGCGAAAGCTGCGCTGAGCTTTATGTGCCCGATTCGCACGAGATATCGTGGCTGGTGCACGAATTGGGCGACAAACTGGTGCAACGCAAGTTCATGCACGGCCGCGGCTGCACGCATTGCAATGGTTCCGGCTATCAGGGACGGACCGCGGTTTACGAAATGCTCGAGATGACGGGGCCGCTGGTCGAGGCGGCGGGCCGCGATGATCCCGCGCACTTCATCCAGACCGCGCACCAGCAGTTGAGCGGCAGAACCCTGCGCCATCACGCCCTGCAACTGGTGACCGAGTGCCGGACCACTGTGGCGGAAGTAATGCGCATCACGACCCAATTGGAAGACTGACCCATGCCTTATTTTGCCTACCGTGGACGCAACGCGCGCGGCGAGCTGGTGCAGGGCAGGCTGGAGGGTGCGGACAGCGGCGCGCTTGCCGACCAGCTCTTCAACACCGGGATTACGCCGGTGGAGATTCACCCGGCTGGCGAGTTGGCGCCCAAGGAAATCCGCGGCTGGCTGTCGCGTATTGCAACCGACAAGGTGTTGCTCGTCGATGTGCTGCTGTTCAGCCGCCAGATGTACACCCTGCTCAAAGCCGGAGTGCCGATTTTGAGGGCGCTCACCGGACTGCAGGAATCCACCGCCAACCGCGCGTTCGCCGCCATGATTCAGGAACTGCGCGAAAGCCTGGACAGCGGCCGCGAGTTGAGCGTTGCGCTGCTGCGCCACCCCAAGGTCTTTTCGCCTTTTTACGTGAGCATGGTGCGGGTGGGCGAAATCACCGGCTCGCTGGAGGAGATTTTCCTGCGGCTTTTCCACCACCTGGAATTCGAACGGGAGATGCGCGTGCGGATACGCTCGGCTCTTCGCTACCCGCTGTTCGTGCTTGCCGCCATGGCGGTCGCGCTGGTGATAATCAACCTGTTTGTGATCCCGGCTTTCGCTAAAGTGTACAAGGGATTCCACACCGAACTGCCGTTTCTCACGCAAGTGCTGATCGGTTTTTCCGAATTCACGGTGCGCTATTGGCCCTTATTGCTGATTATCGTGGCGGGGGCGGTGATAGGTTTCAGGTTGTATGTGGCGACGCGAGACGGCAAATACCAGTGGGACCGGTTCAAGCTGCGGATTCCGATTGCCGGCAAAATCATCCTGAAAGCGACGCTTGCGCGCTTTGCGCGCAGTTTCGCGCTGGCGTTCAAGAGCGGCGTGCCCGCGGTGCAGGCCTTGAGCGTAGTGGCACAGGTCGTGGAAAACGATTACATCGGAACCCGCATCGAGCAGATGCGCGACGGCGTTGAGCGCGGCGAGAGCCTGCTGCGCACCGCGGTGACGACCGGCGTGTTCACGCCGGTGGTGCACCAGATGATTGCGGTGGGGGAGGAGACCGGCGAGCTGGACGACCTTATGCAGGAGGTCGCGGACATGTACCAGCGCGAGGTCGAATACGAGGTCAGGACTTTGAGCGAGCAAATCGAGCCGGTGCTGATAATTTGCCTCGGCTTCATGGTCCTGATACTGGCGCTAGGCGTATTCCTGCCCATCTGGGATTTGGGCAAGGCGGTGATTAAGTAGTTATCCTGACTATTCTAGCGACGTACTTAATGGCAAAAGTAACGATTTTTTGGCAGCATGTTGGACTGACGCAGAACGGCAGTTACTGACAAAAAACGTTATGACGCAAAACGCTAATCAACACGGCTTCACTCTGTTTGAGCTGATTATCGTCATCATCGTTCTCAGCCTTCTGATCACCGTGCTGTTGAGCCGCGTTCCCCTGTACCAGGAGCTTGCGGAAAAAACCGCAATGGAGCAGACCGCGGGCGTGATACGCAGCGCCTTGCACCTCAGGGTCGCGAGCTACCTCGTCAAGGGCAGGGTGAATGAAATGACCGGGTTGGTTAAGGACAATCCGATGAACTGGCTTGCCGAAAAACCGCAAAATTACCTTGGCGAATACTACGAGCCCAAACCGGGCGAAGTGCCGGCGGGAAACTGGTATTACGACCTCAAAACCCACGAGCTGGTTTACCTGGTTGAAAGGGGCGAGCATTTCGTTCCGGGAAAGGGAGGGCTAAAACGCGTGCGCTACCGTGTTACGCTGCTCTACAATGATGAGTCGGGCGTTTCCGTGGCCCCGGACAAGAAAGAATTGGGCGGGGTGGTTTTTCAGTTGGTCGAGCCTTACACCTGGAAAGCGGGTTAAAGAAAGGAGGTTAGGCTTATGCAAACGGTGATCCGGATTATCGAAGAAGCGCTGCGGCAGGCCTTTTTGATTTTTCTTGCGGCCGGCTGCGTGGTGAGCCTCGTGATTGGCGTGTGGCTGCTGGTGCAACCGCAAGCCATTATTCGGCTTAATCAGTATTTCAACAAATGGTTTGGAACCGAGAAGTTCACTTTAGCCCTGGACAATCTGCATCACATTGAGCATGCCCTGTACCGCCACCACCGGCTATTCGGTTTCCTGGTTCTGGCGAGCGGGGCGTACATCCTTTATGTCCTGACTTTTTCCTTCAGCAAGAAAGCGGCGGTGAGCTTCTTTGCGCGCGGCATGAATATTCACGCCGCTGCCTGGCTGATGGACGCCTTGGTGGTCGTCCTCTTTCTGGCGGGGGTCTGCGCCGTTGTCATAGGGGGGTTTTTAATCATCAGGCCGAGCCTGCTCAGGAACTTCGAGCAAAAGTTGAATAGTTGGTACGCGACCGAAAAGCGATTACAAGTCCTTGATACAGCACGTTATGACACCGATGCCTGGGTGGCGCGGAACGCGCGCATTCTGGGGGTGATAATCACTGTGGGTAGTGCATATGCCATAGCTTTTTTGTGGAAAGTGTTGTTATAGTGGCATGAGACTTGCGGAAGTCTGGTTTGGCGCGGCCATCAGGCCGTGCAAAGGGGTCTTCTGGGGAACTGCAAAAGGCTGTAGCCATTTGCACCGGCGGGCCGGCTGGGGCTGCGGCCCCTACATAACGGGGCTGCGGCCCCAAAACGAAGGAGTCATCATGAAGAAGCAATCAGGTTTTACTCTTATCGAGCTGGTAGTGGTCATCACTATTCTCGGCATTTTGGCGGCGACCGCCCTGCCGAGATTTATCAACATAACGTCAGATGCGCGGCAAGCCAAAGTAAAAGGCGCTGCAGGAGCGCTGGCTTCCGGGGGTGCCTTGGCCCATGCGCAGCAACTGGTGTCTGGACTGGCCTCAAACGCATCGGTTACCATGGAAGGCTCTGTCGTAACCATGCTGAACGGTTACCCGACTGATAATAGCGCGGGTATTGGGGTTGCAGCCAACATCCAGTCGACTTCAACCGATTTCAGTGCTAGCGGGGCTGCCCCCTACACTGTGGCAGCCGACGCCGGCCATGCGACCTGCAATGTGACTTACACGGCCGCTACCGCCACCGCTCCGCCGGTCATTAACACGACTGGAATAATAGCTGCCAATTGTTAATGATTTTCGCAAAGTGTTTACTTAAAAACGACTGACAAAGGCCGGCGTAGCAGGCCTGTTAGGTAAATGGGGTGGGTATGGCGCGTACTGCGGCTTCCCACCCTGTTTTTTTAATGGGCTAGTTTTTCGTGGATTGGCTTACGGGAGAATGCTGCGAGCTTAAACATGAACCATTCGGGTTTTACTCTGGTGGAGCTGATTACCACACTGATTATCGTGGGCATCCTTGCAGCCATCGCGGCCCCGCGCTTTTTCACGCAGCAGGTGTACAGCGACCGGGGTTTCTATGACCAGACCCTGGCCATTACGCGCTATGCGCAAAAGTCGGCGATTGCCTTGAGGCGCAATGTTTGCGTCAATATTGCGCCGCCCTCGATTAATCTCACTTACGCTTCAGCAGCCGGTTCGGGCTCGGCGTGCGATACCGCGCTACCTAGTCCGGTTGGCGGCTCGCCGTTTACCATCACCGGCCCGAGCGGGGTCACGCTCAGCCCCTCAACTACGATTACTTTCGTCGCGCTCGGCAGTGCGGGGGCAACGACGACGATCACGGTTTCGAGCCGCACCATCACCGTTGAAAGCGGGACTGGCTATGTGCACTAAGGGCGGTATTTACAAATCTTGGTTTTCGCGCCAGGGCGGTTTGACACTGGTCGAGCTCATCATGTTTATTGTGATTGTCAGCGTGGGCATTGCCGGCATATTGCTGGTGTTAAACCGCAGCATCCGGACCAGCGCCGACCCTGTGGTACGCAAGCAGGCGCTGGCGATTGCCGAATCACTGCTGGAAGAAGTCGAATTAATGCCGTTTACATTTTGTGATCCGACTGACCCGGCTGTCACGACTGCCACCAGCCCCGCAAGTTGCGCTACTCCCGAAGGCACCAGCCCGACACCTGGCACCGAAACCCGTTATTCTTCGACTACCCCGTTTAATAATGTGGGCGACTACGGCGGCTTCGATACCAATACCGCATCACCCAGCGGCATACGCGATATTACCAGCAGCCTCGTCCCGGGTCTTGGCGCATACCGTGCTCAAGTAAGCGTGGTGCAGGAATCACCGGGAACGGGAGGAGCAGCCATTCCAGCAACAGAATCCCTGCGCATCACCGTGACCGTGACCGGGCTGAACACCACAGTTACCCTCGACGGCTACCGCACCCGCTATGCGCCGAATACGACTTGACGAATATGAAGAATCATCGGCAAGTTCTTGAAGCAGGCTTCACTCTCGTGGAGGCGGTGGTGGTGATTGCCGTCACCGGCATCGTCGCCGCCGCGGTCGCCCGGTTTATCAGCGCGCCGGTGACAGGCTATGTGGACACCGCGCGGCGCGCGGAGCTGGTGGACATTGCCGACACCGCATTGCGCCGCATCGGGCGCGATCTGCATGATGCTTTGCCGAACAGCGTGCGGGTGACCAATGTGGGCAGCGTGTTTTTTCTCGAATTCCTGCAAGTGCGCACTGGCGGCCGCTATCGCGCCAGTGCTCATAGTGGTGGCGCCACCGCGCCGGTCTGCCCCAGCGACGATACGCGGGTGACCGACAACGACATCCTGAGTTTTTACGCATCGCCCAGCGTGCTGACCGACACATGCTTCAAGACGCTGGGAAACATTCCTAACCGCGCGCAAATCGTCAACACTGATTTTGTGGTGGTTTTTAACCTGGGCATCCCCGGTGCCAGCGCCTACGAATCACCCAATACTAACAAAAGCTTGATCAGCAGCACCTCCACGAGCGGCAACGAAGACCGAATCGCTTTCAATGCCCAGACCTTCAGGCTGTCCTCGCCTGGAAATCGTTTCGTCGTCATTACCGGCCCGGTGAGTTATGTATGTGATCCGGCCGCCGGCACCTTGCGGCGCTATTCGGGTTATACCATACAGGTGGCGCAACCCAACAATGCGGCCGCTGCGCCCTTGTCCACGGCGCCGGCAAATAATTTGCTTGCGAGCAACGTCAACGCCTGCACCTTTACTTACAACGCTGCAGCTGTGGCGCAGCGAGATGGGCTGGTCTCGATGAGCCTCAGCGTCACCGAGGTGAGCAGCCAGGGACAAAACGAAACCGTGAGTCTTTACGAGGCGGTGCATGTCAGCAATGTGCCATGAATCCGTCAAGCGCTACTCCGGTTTCTCGCTGGTCACGGCGATTTTTCTGCTGGTGATTCTGGCCTCGCTGGGCGCCTTTATCTTGACCATCGCGGGCGTGCAGCAAACTAGTTCAGCGCTGGATGTGCAGGGTTCAAGAGCGTATCAGGCGGCGCGCTCGGGTATCGAATGGGGAACTTATCAGGTGCTGATTAATACCGGCGGGGCGTTTGCCGCCGCCTGCAACCCGGGGCCGACCACGCAAACGCTGACCGGTATGGGCGGGACGCTGTCCGGTTTCACCACCACCGTGGATTGCAGCACCACCACCCAGAATGAAGGCGGGGTAACTGTGCTGATTTTCCAAATCACTTCTACCGCGGCACAGGGAACGGTGGCTACCTTAGACCGGGTGGAACGGCAATTGCAAGCGACCCTAAGCAGATGACCATCAGTCCGACACCACATTTATTCGGTTTCTCGTGCACACCGCGTGTCGCTCTGGCGCGCCTGCTCGTTTTCTTAATTGCCGCGGTCGGAATCTTCTGGTCATGCGGCGTTTACCCCAAGACCGCTGCCGTGGTAAGCGTTCCGGGCCGTAGTAGAAACGATTTTGGTTTGGCCTTCATGAAAATAATTTGCACTGTACTGGCTTTTGTCGTCCTGATCCTTGGCTTGCCGGCCGTGGCCGGGGCCGCCGTCGCTTTCGACGCAGCAGCGAGCACCTCGTCTGCCGCCTCCTCGACGACGTTTTCGTGGACGCACACGGCCTCTGGAGCCAACCGAGTCGTCATCGTAGGAGTCTCGTATATATCCCCCAGCGCGACGGCCACTGCCACCTATGGCGGGACCTCGATGACGTTGGTCGGGTCCCAGTTTACGGCGGCCGACAGCCGAATGGCGATGTTTAGTCTGGTGAACCCTCCGACTGGCGCTCAGACTGTTACCGTCACCTTGACAGCCGCCCCGACTCAAGGCTTTGTGGGCGGGTCCGTCTCGTTCACGGGGGCCAATCAGACGACGCCGACAGGCACGTTCGTCTCGGCAATCGGGACGACCTCCCCAGCCTCGCTGACGGTGACGAGCGCGACCGGCGAGCTGGTGATTGACACGCTCCAATGCGACAACGGCTGCGTCAGCATCACGCCGGGTGGCTCGCAGACCCAGAGATGGAATCTAAACGCGGGTGCGGGTGGGAACTTCGGCGGCGGAAGCACGGCGGCCGGTGCCGCCACTGTGACGACGACGTGGACGTTCACCAGCGACAACTGGGCCTACGGGGCCGTATCGGTGAAAGCCGCCGTCGGCGCCACCACGATCGGCGGCTTCAATGCGTATGAAACCTCGACCGCTGCAGGTGCCATCACCGGTGTAATCAAGACCAAGATTGCCGGCGCCACCGTGAGTCTCGACATGATTGCGTTGAATGCAGCGAAAACCGCGATCGCGACGACTTTCACCGGCACGGTGCGGGTCGAGGTGCTCGACGCGAGCAACAATTCCGGCGCGCTCGATGCCAACAACTGCCGGCCGACCTGGACGGTGATTCAGACGCTCTCGCCCGATCCAACGTTTGTCGCCGGCGACAACGGACGCAAGACCATCAGCTTCACACAGGCCAATTCCTACCCCGAGGCGCGGCTGCGCATCACTTTCCCGGCGGGCGCGCCCACTGTTACCGGTTGTTCAACCGACAACTTCGCGATTCGCCCCAATACGTTCGCCAGCTACAGCGTGACCGACACCGATTGGCAAACCGCCGGCACGGTGCGAACGCTCAACACCGTCGCCGTCCCCGGTGGCGTGACGCATAAGGCGGGACGGCCGTTCACGGTCCGGGCGACCGCGGTGAATGCGGCCGGCACGCCGGCGACGACGACCAACTATGCCGGTACGCCAACGCCTACGCTGACGGCCTGCGCAGGCACTGCCTGCACCGCGACGTTCGGCACGTTCACGCTGGGCGCGAGCTTTGCGGCAGGGGTGTTAACCTCGAACGTCGCCACCTATGGCGACGTCGGCTCGTTCGCCTTGCAGCTCGTTGACTCGACTTTCTCGAACGTGGATGCAGCCGACGGGTCCACGACCGCCGAGCGCAACATCACCTCCGCCGTCATCAACGTCGGCCGCTTTGCGCCCGATCACTTCGCGGTCTCGCTTAACACACCGGTATTCGGCACCGCCTGCGGCTCCTTCACCTATATCGGCCAGCCCTTCAGCTACACGACGCAGCCGGTGATCACGGTCACCGCGCAGAACTTCACGAACGGCACGACCACCCGCTACACCGGCGCGCTGTGGCAGATCACCAATGCGAGTCTCACCGGCAAGGCCTACACTGCGGCGAGCGGCACACTCAACACGAGCGGCCTGCCGGGCACCGACCCGGTGATTGTCTCGACTGGTGCGGGAGTGGGAACGCTCACCTTCAGCTCTGGCACCGGGCTGTTCTTTACACGTACCACGCCGACGGCTCCAGCTTCGCCGTACAACGCCGATATCAGCCTCGCGATCAACGTGATAGACGCCGACGGTGTCATTTTGGCGAGCAATCCGGCGAGTTTCGGGACGGCGACCGCCGGCAACGGCATCGCTTTCAGTTCCGGCAAGCCAATGCGCTTCGGAAGGCTGCGGCTGGGCAACGCCTTGGGATCGGAACTGCTGGATTTGCCCGTGCCCCTCCTTGCTGAATACTGGAATGGGACGGACTTTGTCACCAATACCCTGGATAACTGTACTTCGATTGCAGCTGCCAATGTTGTGTTGAGCAATTACCAAGGCGGTCTTAGTGCCACCAACATGGGCCAATCTCATGTCAGTATCAGTGGAACGTTCAGTTCCGGGGCGGGCAACCTGAAACTGACCAAACCCTCGCCTGCCGCAACCGGCAGCGTGGATTTATGCGTGGATCTGGACGCAGGCGCGGGAGGAGATACGACTTGCGTGGCCACCACACCGGCAAACAAAACTTATTTGCAAGGTGTATGGTCAGGTACCAACTACAACCGCGACCCCAGCGCGCGCGCAGGTTTTGGTCTCAACCAAAACACCAACAGGTTTATCTACCGAAGAGAGAATTTCTAGCACTGAATCCGCGCAGAGACCGATATCTTTCGGGGCTTTTTAGTAAAGCACAGCAGGAATCGGTTTGGCTCGCCTTGTGTGCGACGGGCAAAGGGGTGAATTTCGCGCAGGCGTATCGCCGCGGGGCGGCCTGAAGTACTGCGTTGCGAATTTCACCCACTACACCGCGAATTTCACTCGCTGCAAGCGCCCGATGCGCAGGGGCTGGCGGCGGATCGGGAGAGAAGCGCGCCCCGACCAATATCACAGCGCCAGCAACGGGAACCGCGACCATGAACGTCACTCTTTCCCCTGCCATAATGATCAACAGAAGTGCCCCTATTCTTTCGGTGAGCGACAATCCGGCGAGCACGACGATGACTAATGACCTCGGTGACACGTCTTGGGCGGATGCATTTACCTCAACCACCAATCTGCAATTGACTCGGACGGGTAATCTCGTTACTCAACCCACGGTGGCCTGGTTTGGGGTGCAATTTACCAATGTGGTCAATCTCATCGACCGGCGGGAGATCTACCCGTAGTGATGATTGCGGCATGGGTAACCTAACCGAGGAGCACGCCTAAATTTAGCCACATACTTGGTTGTGGCGAGATTTACAGTACCGCTTCCGCGCCGCTACCAAACTAACCCTCCAGCCGTCTTGTAGATAAGCGGGATGCTGAATTTGCAGCCGATGCGTTCAGCAAGAAGATTGAAAAACCGCAAGCCGCTGTTCGCTTCACTTCATATATTGCAACTTCGGCAGGGGTCACCAAAATTGCCCGTCATCCCAGAAAAGCAAACCTGACTCACCCCGTTTAGGACTTGGGGAGATTGCCGCTTTGGCGCCCTTTTGAGAGGCATTGCCTATTTACAAGCGGCGCACTACAATTAGTCACTTCCGGCCGGCCGGGATACCATGTATTGTGGTTTCTACGGCTGTCTGGCAAGATGCAAAAAAATGAAGATCCGAGAAGGCGGAACCATGATGATTAAGCACAGGTGTGACCGGATAGAGCCGGTTTAGCCGACAAGCGGCCGAACCGACCGGCTACCCAAGGAGAACGTTATTGACCGCAATACTTGAGTGATTATTGATGTAACTTCAAACCAACATTTGCTTCGGGGCGACGGCGAATGAGGTTTTTTAGTAAAATGAGACAAGAACCGGGTTGGTTCGCGCTGGAAATCAACCGGCGAGGGGTGAATCTTGCACACATCTTTCGCACCGTTTCCGACAAGCCGCTCGTTTTGTGTTGCGAGTTTCATCCCTTGGACGCGGCCGACTCCGTGGCGCTGGAAAAATTGAGGAAGGAAAAGCGCCTCGAGCAATACAGCTGCACGACTTTGCTCGGCGCCGACGAGTATCAGATGCTGCAGGTCGAGGCGCCAAGCGTGCCGCGGGAGGAGCTCAAGGCCGCGATTCGCTGGCGCATCAAGGACATGCTCAATTACCACGTTGACGACGCGATGGTGGACGTCCTTGGCATACCCACTGACAAACATAAACATACGGACTCGCGCAGCCATCCGATATATGCGGTTGCCGCGCCGAACGGCGTGATTCAAAAACGCGTATCGCTTTTCGAAGAGGCGGGGATTCCGCTTTCAGTGGTGGACATTCCGGAAATGGCCCAGCGCAACATCGCGGCGCTGTGCGAGCACGAAGGCAAGGGTCTTGCCATGCTTTCCTTCGACGACGCTAGTGGCTTGCTTACCTTCACCCACGGCGGTGAGCTTTATTTGTCTAGGCGCATAGATGTCGCCTTCGGCCAGCTCAGCGATGCCGATAATGCCTTGCGCGAGCGAAACCTCGAGCGCCTGGTGTTGGAATTGCAGCGCTCTTTCGATTATTTCGACCAAAGCTGGGGTCGGCGTACTCGGCGCGCTGGAGACAGCCACATCACGCTGGACAAGCTGCTTCTTGCGCCCCTGCCCGAGGAGACGGGTTTGCAGGAGAAGCTTGCCGCAAAGCTCGATGTCACGGTGGAGGCACTCAACCTCTCCCAGATAATTGATTGCGGTCCCGCTCCCGCGCTCAAAGATGCGGCTGAGCAGGCGCGCTTGTTTTACGCGCTAGGGGCCGCGCTGCGCCACGAGGTAAAAACGCTGTGAGCCAGCAGATCAACCTATTCAGCCCGATTTTTCTGAAGCAGAAAAAGTATTTCTCCGCGATGACCATGCTGCAGGCGCTGGGGCTGATTTTGCTTGGCTCGCTTTTGTTCTATGGGTATTTGCTGTTTGAGACCCGCTCGTTGAGCACGCAGGCTGCTGACACCGAGAAGCAATCTGTAAACGAGCAGGCTCGGCTTACGAAATTCAGCAGCGAATTTTCCCCGGCGCAAAAAAGCGCCGCGCTTGACGAGCAAATCAAAAAGCTGGAAGCACAGGTCCAGTCGCGCCAGGAGGTCGTGGCGGCGATCAAAAACGGCGTGATCGGCAATACCGACGGCTATTCGGAATATATGCGCGCGATTGCCCGGCAATCGATTCAAGGCTGGTGGCTGACGGGCTTCAGCATCAGCGGCGCTGGCAACGAAATGGTGCTGAAGGGCGGGGTGCTGCGCCCGGAACTGGTGCCTCTTTACGTGCAGCGGCTCAACCGCGAGCCGGTAATGAAGGGACGGCAATTCGCGTTTTTGCAGATCAACCGGCCGCAACAGAAAAGCGGGACTAAGCCGGTGGCGCGAGCCGGCTATCTCGAATTCAACCTGCAATCGGTGGAGCCGGAAAAAACCAAATGAAGTTCGACTGGAAAAAGCTGGCGAACAAGATCGATGACATGAGCCTGCGCCAGCGGGCGCTGATTTTCGCCATGGCGGCGCTCATTTTGGTGACGCTTATCAACACCGCGTTTCTTGACCCGCTGCTCACCGGGCAGAAACTGCTGTCCCAGCAAATCATCCAGCAGCAGAATCAGATCCGAGGAATTCAGGCGCAGATTCAGGCGATGGTGGAGGCACGTTCGACCGATCCGGATGCGGTGAACCGCGCCAAGCTCGAATCGCTTGGGCGGCAGCTAGCGCAGCTCGAGGCGTTCCTGCAGGGCAAGCAGCAGCACCTGATCCCGCCGGACAAAATGGCCGGGCTAGTGGAAGACATGTTGAACCGCAACGCCAGGCTGCAGCTCATGTCGCTGGAAACGCTGCCGGTAAGCACGATCACCGGGAAGCAGGAGCAGACCGACCGGCAAATATTCATGCACGGCGTCGAGATCACCGTCGCCGGCAGGTATCTGGATCTTTTGGATTATGTAGCGCAGTTGGAAAAGCTGCCGTCGCAGATGTTCTGGGGCAAGGCGGCGTTGAACGTGGAGGAGTATCCCATCTCCAGGCTGACGCTGACGCTTTATACTTTGAGTTTGGACAGGGCATGGCTGGTGGTGTGAAATGATAGGGTGGAAAACGAGAAAAAGTTATACAACATGGCGACACGACTCATTGCCTCTGCGACGCAGCGCTTGCGCGTTGGTGATTGCGGTAATGGCGCAATCCGTTTGCGCTGAAAATTTGCCGGATCCCACGCGGCCGCCCCCCGGAGCACTGACGCTTGGGGCCGCCGTCGCGTCGAGCGGTCCGGTGCTGCAATCGGTGCTGATATCGCCTGGGCGTAAAACTGCGATCATCAGCGGAGAGACCGTCAGGCTGGGCGGGAAGTACGGCGCAGCGACAGTGATACGGATCAGCGAAAGCGAGGTGGTGCTGAATCACGGCGGCAATCTGCAGACGCTGCGACTTTTTCCGGAAGTCGAGAAGAAGACCGACCACGCCGGCGCGGTGACGGAAAAGAAAACCCGCCGCGGTGGCGTAAGCCACGGGGCGGAATGATATGAGAAGAATGTTCCTAATCTTGTTGATGGTGGGCCTGACAGGGTGTGCTACCCATACGGCGCGTTACGATACGACCGCCGATCAGATCAATGCCGAGCTCGACAAAGCTGTTGAAAAAAGGCCCGAACCCGCGCAGCCCGAGGCGGTGAGCAGGGCTTTACTTCCTCCGCTCACGGTGGAGCTGCCGAAACCCGAGGGCCAGGCCGCCGAGACGCGGTTTGATCTGGTGGTGAACAACGCGCCCGCCAATCAAGTGTTCCTCGCGGTGGTTTCCGACACCCCTTACAGCATGCTGGTGCATCCCGGAGTCAGAGAGCCCATTTCGGTCAGTCTCAAAGACGTTACCGTATTCGAGGCGCTGGATGCCATACGCGAGCTCTACGGCTATGAGTACAAAGTGGACGGCACGCGGATTTTTATCCAGTCATTGACCCTGCAGACGCGCGTGTTTCAGGTGAATTACCTTGAAGGCCAGCGCAAGGGCAGTTCCGAAATTCGCGTGACCTCCTCAGGCGCGATTACCAATACTGGCGCGGGCGGGGCGACAGTCACTCCCTTTGTGACCACGACTGGCGCTGGCGGCAGAGGCGTTGGAGTGGAAAGCAGTAAAATCACCACGACGTCCAGTACTGACTTCTGGGAGGAGCTGACCAAAGCGCTCACTGCCATCATAGGAAACGCGGAAGGCCGCAACGTGGTGGTGAGCCCGCAGTCCGGTGTTGTGGTGGTGCGTGCACTGCCTGCGGAATTGCGCGATGTTGCCGCCTATCTTAAAGCGGCGCAGGTAAGTGTAGAAAGGCAGGTCATACTCGAAGCTAAAATTCTTGAGGTCCAGCTTAACGACGGGTTCCAGTCGGGCATCAATTGGTCTGCTTTCAGGAGTGCCAACAATAGCCGGGGATCGGTCGGACAGCTTACTCCGGGAACAGCATTAAGCACGACCGGTACCTTGACAGGCGGAACGACCACCAGCCCAACCGGTGGATTGAGTGCTGGATCGCTTGCCAATGTCACGATAGCCGGCACACCCATTATCTCAGCCCCGGGAACCAATATTGCAAGCGCCGCAGGGGCAGCAGGCGCGCTATTTGGACTGGCGTTCCAGACCAGCAATTTTGCCGCCCTGATCAGCTTTCTGGAAACCCAGGGTAATGTACACGTGTTGTCCAGCCCGCGCATTGCTACATTGAATAACCAGAAAGCGGTGCTGAAAGTCGGACAGGACGAGTTGTTTGTAACCAATGTAAGCACAACCACCACCACGGGTACCGCCACTACCACCACTCCGACCGTTACCTTTCAGTCGTTTTTCTCCGGCATCGCGCTGGATGTTACGCCACGGATTGACGAAGACAACAATATTATTTTGCATATCCATCCGTCAGTCAGCGATGTGCGGCAAGTAGAAAGGAACATTTCACTGGGAGGAACTTTGGGGTCAATAAACATACCGGTGCCGAGAAGCGCCATTCAGGAAACCGACAGTGTGATTCGCGCGCAGGACGGCCAGATTGTCGCCATAGGCGGGCTGATTACGCAATCCCAAACGACGGACCGCTCTCAAATTCCCGGGTTGGGAGATCTCCCGGTTGCCGGGAATCTGTTCAGGGAGAACAACAAGGTCTCGCAAAAAAGAGAGCTGGTAATTTTGCTCAAAGCGACGGTAATTCAGAGCGACAAGGACTGGCAGCAGAATATCCTGGAGTCGCGCGAGCGCATACAAGGCCTGAAGCGCGGTCCCGCACCTGAAGCCAGGAGCGACACCAGCATTCCAAAATAGCGGCTGCATGACTTCGAGTATGGTTTATAGTTCATAATCTGAAATGATCGGAATCATGAACTCTGAACCCGGAACCAGGAACTGAAATATGTACCGAGCCCACTTTGGCTTGCGCGAACCGCCTTTCGGCCTCACTCCCGACACCAGCTTCGTTTTCGCCTGCACCGCGCACCAGGAGGCGCTCAATACGTTGCTGGTTGCGGTGAAAAGCGGCGAGGGTTTCATGAAAATCACCGGCGAGGTGGGAACCGGCAAGACGCTGCTGTGCCGGCGCTTTCTTGCCATGTTGGGCGATTCCTGCGTTTCCGCCTATATTCCCAATCCCTACCTCGATCCGCGCTCGCTTTTGCTCGCGCTGGCCGATGAACTGCGCGTACTTCTCGACAAAAACGCCGACCAGCATCAGCTGCTCAAGTCACTGACCCTGGCTTTGCTGGGCTTTGCGCGGCGGGGGAAACAGGCGGTGATTTGCCTGGACGAAGCGCAGACGATGCCTCTGGAAAGCCTGGAGGCACTGCGGCTTTTGACCAACTTGGAAACGGAAAAAAGAAAGCTGGTGCAAGTGGTGCTGTTCGGCCAGCCGGAGCTCGATAAAAAACTCGCGCAACCCTCGGTGCGCCAACTGCGCCAGCGCATCACTTTTCAGTATCATCTCGGCGCGCTGGCCAAGAACGAGCTAGGCCACTATCTGACACATCGCTTGAACATTGCGGGCTGTCGCGGAAGCCGCGTATTCACCGCGCCTGCGGTCAGGCTGATGCACCGGCTGAGCGGTGGCATACCCAGGCTGGTCAACATCCTTGCGCACAAGACGTTGCTGCTGGTCTACGGCGAGGGCAAGCACCAGGTGCTGCCATACCACGTGCGCGTTGCCGCAGCCGACACGCCTTCGGTGAAATCCAGCGTCTATCCCGGCTGGTGGTTTGCGTTTGCCATGCTGCTGATTTCGGTGGGCGGCTTCGCCTGGAAGTTCCTGCAATGAGCCTGATCAACCAGATGCTGATGGATCTCGAGAAGAGGCACGCGCCGCGTCCCGATGGCGTATTGAGCCAAGCCCGCGCCTTGCCCCCGACGCTAAGCTCGATGCGTCCGCGCTGGGCGGTGTTACTCGTCTTGTTGGTCCTGGTGGGTGGGATTTTCGCCTGGCAGGTGCTTCGCGAGGAAGAGCCCACGCCAGCCATCGCTAACGCGCCTGTACCTGTACCCGCTGCGCCTCCGGCCAAGCTTGCAACCGAGGAGAAAACGGTGGTGGAAGATCTGGTGGTCGCTGAACCTCTGTTTAAACTCGCTTCGCGCCTGAGCTTGGAACTCAACAACCCTCCTCCTGAACCTGAACCGCTGGTGCCGGATAAACCGGCGGCCAAACCGGCCAATGAACCTCCCGTCAAAGCCAAGTCAAAACCCGCACCGGCGAGCGTAGCGGCGATCAACAAACAGATGCGGCAGGAAACGCCGCAGCAGCAGGCTGAGAATGAATACCGCAAGGCACTGGCGCACTTGCAGCAGGGCAAAATTCAAGTGGCGGAGGAAAGTTTCCGGCAAGCCTTGCGCCTCAACTCCAACTACGCCGCCGCGCGGCTGGCGCTGACGGTCTTGTTGCTGCAGGAGAAGCGCGCAAATGATGCGGAAAATCTGTTGCGTGAAGGACTCGATCAGGAGTCCGGACAAGCGGGATTTTCGATGATGCTCGCGCGCATCCAGGTGGAGAAGGGCGAATCGCAAGCTGCCCTGGAAACCTTGCAGAAAACGCTGCCTCATGCCGCCCAGAACGCGGATTACCGCGCCTTCCTTGCCGCCCTGCTGCAGCGTAAGTCACGGCATGGTGAAGCGGTGGAGCAATATCAAGCCGCGTTGCAACTGAAACCCGCCGGCGTGTGGTATATGGGGCTGGGAATTTCCCTGCAGGCTTTGCAGCGCCTGCCCGAGGCGCGGGACGCTTTTCAGCAGGCCATGGTTTCAGGCGCGCTCAATCCGGAGTTGCAGGCGTATGTCGAGCAGCGCTTGAAGCAAGTTAAATAAACTATCAGCAGTCAGCTTGGCCGGGATTGTTTTTACTGGTAGCTGACCGGCCGGTTGCTGCATTTAACAGGGTGTTGAAGAACTCCATGGGGCCGCGGCGTCGGCTTTCCGGGATGGGATGCGCGAAGCGAGCCGCGTCGAATAGCCGTTGCATATTCGCAAGGCGAGCGACAAAGCAGACCGCCCGGAAAGCCACGCCCCATCCGGGTTTGCACGAAAAATGCCCATCTGCTGCGTTGCGCTCCTCGGCATCGTAGTCCTGGCTACGACCTTCGTCGCGCGCCTTGCATCTGAGCATTTTTCGTGTCAAACGCGGCTCCAGGAGAGTTTTTCAACACCCTGCTAACCCTCAGTGCACAGCCATAGTTCAGGTTTTAACCAGCCTGATATTTCTGAACCAGCCGCTTGCCAGCACCGGCACGTCGCTTTCAACTTTCAACCCCGGCACATTTTCCAGTACGTCTTCAAATACTACATCCAGCCGCGTGGCGATGCGCGCGGCGAGCGGATTCAATGCGCGCCGCAGATAAGAACGTTCGCCTCTGCGCAGGAATTTGTCGAGTATCAAAATGCTGCCGCCGGATTTCACCACGCGCGCCGTTTCCTTAAGGCACTGTACTGGGTCGGGCACTACTGCCAAAATCAGATGCAACACAGCCTGGTCAAATATGTTGTTTGCAAAAGGTAATTTCAAGCTGTTGCCCTGAACGCAGGTCATTCTCGGGCCGCCGCCGCGCCGCTTGGCGCGTCGCAACATGGCGGCAGTCAAATCCAGGCCCACGTAATGATGATTCTGCGGCAGATAAGGCAGGTCAAGGCCGGTACCGATGCCGTTAATTAGGATCTTGAGATCGCCTTCTCTCGGCAGCTGCTTGAGGCTTTGCGCGCGGATGTCGGAAAATACAGCGCGAATAAAAGCATCGTAGAAAGGCGCGAGCAGCGTGTAGTTGAATTGTAAAGACATGATTCCGTATTCCGCGTTTCGCGTTCAGGGTTTAATCGGGACGTTGAACGCCGAACCCGGAACCGTCTAATGCAGCACGCGCGGGATGCTCAACGCAAATTCAGGAATCGGCGCATCGAAGTTCACTCCGTCCTCGGCGACCATCTGGTAGCTGCCTTTCATTGTGCCCACCGGTGTCGCAATCGCCGTGCCGCTGGTGTATTCAAAGCTTTCGTTGGGCTTCAGGAACGGCTGTTCGCCCACCACCCCCAGGCCGCGCACTTCCTGAACATGGTTTTCCGCGTCGGTAATGATCCAGTGCCGGCTGATGAGTTGCGCGGCAACACTGCCGGTGTTGGTAATGGTGATGTTGTAGGCGAAGACGAAGCGGCCGTTTTCCACGTCGGACTGATCTGAAATGAAAGTGATGCGCGCGTTGACCGTGATTTCGTACTTTTTACTCTCGCCCATGGTGTTATTGTAAGCCAAGCCTTGCCCAAAAGGCTATGTGCCGCAAGCGATAAAAGGTAAAATGCGCCTTTGAGTAAATTTTCAGGACGGGCGGCCATGTATCGAATCGCTCCCAGCATACTTTCCGCGAACTTCGCCAAACTCGGCGAGGAAGTGGTGAATGTGATTGCCGCCGGCGCGGACATGATTCACTTCGACGTGATGGACAACCATTACGTGCCCAACCTCACCATCGGCCCGCTAGTGTGCGAAGCGATTCGTCCGCTCACCAAAGCCACCATCGACGTGCATCTGATGGTGAAGCCGGTGGATCGCATCGTTCCCGATTTCGCCAAGGCCGGCGCGAACATCATTTCCTTCCACCCGGAGGCGTCCGAGCATATTGACCGCACCATCGGCTTAATCCACGAGCAGGGCTGCAAGGCCGGGCTGGTGTTCAATCCTGCGACACCTTTGCATTATCTCAACCATGTGCTCGACAAGCTGGATTTAGTGCTCATCATGTCGGTGAATCCCGGTTTCGGCGGGCAGAAATTCATTCCCGAAGCGCTCGTCAAGCTGCGCCAGGTGAGAAAAATGATTAACGAAAGCAAACACGAGGTCTGGCTGGAAGTGGACGGCGGAGTGAAAACGGACAACATCGCCGAAATCGCTCGCGCCGGCGCCGACACCTTTGTCGCCGGCTCAGCGATTTACGGCACCAAGGACTACAAAGCTACCATCGCCGCCATGCGCGCCGCGCTTGCCAAGGTCTAGCAGGGTGTTGAAAAACTTCCGGGAGCCGCGTTTGACACGAAAAATGCTCAGATGCAAGGCGCGCGACGAAGGTCGTAGCCAGGACTACGATGCCGAGGAGCGCAACGCAGCAGATGGGCATTTTTCGTGCAAACCCGGATGGGGCGTGGCTTTCCGGGCGG
>DASZZH010000006.1 GCA_035543335.1 Burkholderiales bacterium | reverse complement strand
TCCACGGGGCTGCGGCGTCGGCTTTCCGGGATGGGATGCGCGAAGCGAGCCGCGTCGAATAGCCGTTGCATATTCGCAAGGCGAGCGACAAAGCAGACCGCCCGGAAAGCCACGCCCCATCCGGGTTTGCACGAAAAATGCTCATCTGCTGCGTTGCGCTCCTCGGCATCGTAGTCCTGGCTACGACCTTCGTCGCGCGCCTTGCATCTGAGCATTTTTCGTGTCAAACGCGGCTCCCGGAGAGTTTTTCAACACCCTGTTAAGGATTCGCTGGCTAAATGGGGGGCAGATTCATGATTTCAACCCGTGAAGCACATAAGATTAACACCGTTCTTGAGCACGGTCGCTTCGGCTATAATTGAAAAAACCTTCAGGGCATGCCCAACCGTGAACAAAACCCGTTCCACCCTGGCGCGCGACATCACGCTGATGCTGATTATCAAGGCGATCGCGCTT
The DNA here is from genome assembly GCA_035543335.1 of Burkholderiales bacterium. Classification (NCBI taxonomy): domain Bacteria; kingdom Pseudomonadati; phylum Pseudomonadota; class Betaproteobacteria; order Burkholderiales; species Burkholderiales bacterium. The sequence goes on along the minus strand of DASZZH010000006.1, from coordinate 72,258 downwards.
TATCTCATCTGGCTCGCTTGGTTTTCCGGCCCTCAAGACAAGAAAACAGACGCCGTTGACGTTGGCAAAGCCCTGATCAGCCAGCCCGCGCAGGAATCCGCCCATGCCCAGCGCTGAAGTCGTCGAGCTGTCGCGGTTGCAGTTCGCGGTCACCGCGCTCTACCATTTCCTGTTCGTGCCGTTGACGCTGGGTTTGTCGTGGATCCTGGTCATCATGGAGTCCGTCTACGTGATGACCGGCAAGCCAGTTTACCGCGACATGACGCAGTTCTGGGGCAAGCTATTCGGCATCAACTTCGCCATGGGGGTGGCGACCGGCATCACCTTGGAATTCCAGTTCGGCACCAACTGGGCGTATTTCTCGCATTACGTCGGCGATATCTTCGGCGCGCCGCTCGCCCTGGAAGGACTGATGGCGTTCTTTCTCGAATCCACCTTTGTCGGGCTGTTTTTCTTCGGCTGGCAGAGGCTGACCAAAGTGCAGCATCTGGGCGTGACCTTCCTGGTGGCGCTTGGTTCCAACCTCTCGGCGCTGTGGATACTGATTGCCAATGCCTGGATGCAAAACCCGGTGGGCGCGGAATTCAATTATGAAACCATGCGCATGGAACTGGTGAGCTTCCCGCAGCTCTTCTTCAATCCGGTGGCGGGAGTGAAATTCGTGCACACCGTGGCTGCGGGTTATGTCACCGCCTCGCTATTTGTGCTCGGCATTTCCAGCTATTACCTGCTCAAACACCGCGACACCGGATTCGCCTTGCGCTCATTTGCCGTGGCAGCCGGGTTTGGGCTTGCTTCCACCCTTTCGGTCATTGTGCTGGGCGATGAAAGCGGCTACACCACCGGCGAAGTACAAAAAGTAAAGCTCGCGGTGATAGAGGCGGAATGGGAAACCGCGGCGCCGCCCGCGGCTTTCACCTTTTTCGGCATTCCCAACGATGAAAAAGAGCGCACCGATTACGCCCTACGAATCCCCTACGTGCTGGGGCTGATCGCCACCCGCTCGGTGGACGAGAAAGTGCTCGGCATCAAAGAGCTCAAGGCCGAACATTTGAAGCGCATAGACAGCGGCATCATTGCCTATGCCGCATTACAAAAGCTGCGCAGCGGCGACAAAAGCCAGGAAGTGCTGGAAACCTTTGCGAAGCACAAGGCCGACCTGGGCTATGGTTTGCTGCTCAAGAAATACACGCCTGGCGTGGTGGACGCCACGCTGGAACAGAAAGTGAAAGCCGCGAACGACACGATTCCGAAAGTGGCGCCCATCTTCTGGTCGTTCCGCATCATGGTGGGACTAGGAATCCTCTTTTTGTTTATCTTTTCTTGCGCTTTCTATTTCTGCGCCAGGCGCGATGTTCATCACCAGACCTGGCTGTTGAAGCTCGCGCTCTACTCCATCCCGCTGCCATGGATCGCGGCAGAGCTCGGTTGGATCGTCGCCGAATACGGCCGTCAGCCGTGGACCATTTCCGACGTGCTGCCGACTTTTTTGAGCACGTCCAATATCGAAGCGGGCAAGATTTATTTCAGCCTCGCCGGATTTATTTTCTTCTACACCTTCCTGCTCATCGTCGAACTGTATCTGATGTTCAAGTACGCGCGGCTGGGACCGAGCAGCCTGGGAACCGGCAACTACCACCACGAAGCTGCGGGAGCACGCGCATGATATTCGACTATGTGACGCTCAAATTTATCTGGTGGCTGTTCGTCGGCCTGCTGCTGATTGGTTTCGCCGTGATGGACGGTTTCGACATGGGCGTCGGAACGCTGCTCCCCTTCCTCGGCAAAAACGACGAAGAGCGCCGCGTCATCATCAACTCGGTGGGCGCGACCTGGGAAGGTAATCAGGTTTGGTTCATCACTGCCGGCGGCGCCATCTTCGCCGCCTGGCCGCTGGTCTATGCCGCGGCGTTTTCCGGTTTTTACATCGCCTTGATGCTCACCCTGTTCGCGCTGTTTTTCCGGCCGGTCGGTTTTGATTACCGCAGCAAACTGCAGGATCCGCGCTGGCGCAATGCCTGGGACTGGGGATTGTTTGCCGGCGGCAGCGTCCCGGCTTTGATTTTCGGCGTGGCATTCGGCAATCTCCTGCTGGGCGTGCCGTTTCATTACGACGCCGATTTGCGCGTGACCTACACCGGCTCGTTCTGGGCGCTGTTAAATCCGTTCGCGCTGTTGGCCGGGGTGGTAAGCCTTTCCATGCTCACCATGCACGGGGCGGTGTATCTGCAACACCGCAGCGAGGGCGAAATTTGCGCGCGCGCCAAGCAAGCCGTAAAGGTATCGGCCCTAGTGCTTGTTGTTGCTCTCGTGCTCGCAGGATTGTGGATTGCCAGCGGAATCGAAGGCTACAAAATAATTTCCATGCCTTCGCCGAATACCGCCTTCACCCCCCTTGCCAAGGTGGTGGAAAAATCCGCCGGCGCGTGGCTCAACAACTACACGCTTTATCCGTGGACCATCTTTGCGCCCATACTTGCAATCGGTGGAGCAATTCTTGCCTTACTGCTGTCCGCAACCAACCGCCCGGCAACCGCTTTTATTTTCAGCGCGCTGTCTGTTGCGGGGGTGATATTGACTGCGGGGCTGGCGATGTTTCCGTTCATCATGCCGTCTTCGACTTCCCCCAACAGCAGCCTGACGGCGTGGGACGCGGTCTCAAGCCACCGTACGCTTTCCATCATGTTCTGGGCCACCGTGGTTTTTCTGCCGCTGATTGCCGCTTACACCTCGTGGGTCTATCGCGTGCTGCGCGGCAAGATTACGGTGCAATCCATTCGTGATAATGAGCATACTTCATATTAAGGTCTGAACATGTGGTATTTCACTTGGATTTTGGGGATTGGCGTGGCGCTGGCTTTCGGCATCATCAACGTGATGTGGCTGGAAGCGGAATATTTCGCCAAGGAAGACCAACAGAAGAAAAAGTGACCCGCAAACTGCCAATCAAGGCGCTGGTGTTCGATGCCTATGGCACATTGTTCGACGTGCATTCGGTGATCGCGCTGTGCGATGAGCTTTTCCCCGGTCAGGGCGCGCAATTAAGCCAGACCTGGCGCGCCAAGCAATTAGAATACACGTGGCTGAAAAGCTTGATGGGAAGGTACGAGAATTTCGAAAAAGTCACCGAAGCGGCGCTCAAATTCGCCTGCAAGTCGCTGAAGCTGGATTGCCCGCCGCAATCGCGCAAGCGCCTGATGCAGGCTTATCTGCATCTTGAGCCTTATCCTGAGGTGAAAGAAGCGCTAGCCGCGCTTTCGCATTACAAGCTCGCAATACTTTCTAATGGCTCGCCCAAAATGCTCAAGGCGGTGGTCAAAAACAACGGCCTCGCCAAAACCTTCGACGCTGTAATCAGCGTGGATGAAGTAAAAATCTTCAAGCCTGATCCGAAGGTGTACCAGCTTGCGACGAAAAAACTGAAAGTACCCAAAAACAACATTGGTTTCGTTTCTTCCAACTTCTGGGATATCTGCGGCGCCGCTTCTTTCGGCTTCCGCACTTTCTGGATCAACCGCGGCGGCAATCCCCAGGACGAATTGGGCTTCAAGCCCTACGCCGTAGTAACCCGTCTCACCGACCTAATTGACATTGCGAAAAACCAGGCACTTCGTCTAAATTAAAAATAATTCAAATCTGACACCTTTGATTTTCAAAAGACTGCAAACGCGTCGCGTTCCCTATTCATGTGCAAGATAAGGTGAAGCTAATCGTCCACCGGAGTACGCAGCGCGTAGGGAATCAGCAAACACAACTTGCTGGCGGTCCGGGTTGAACGAAATGTTAATCATCTTGCGCGTCAAGAGAGTTCAGATACTTTCGTGCAAGGTCGTTAAATTCCGCTCTCGCGTCTCGGTAAACAACAAGCTTCTGTTCGTATGCTTGATCAATTGGAATGTTGTATGACTTTGGCATTTCGAGTGTAGCGTTCCATAGGGCTACTGCAGCGTTTGTTAGTGGCTCATCTCCAAGAAGAGTAACGAGCTGGCAACTGTAAACAAATTTGTCATTGGCTTGCGACGCGGCTTGGTGCATATCGGGTGTCAGTTTGGTTATGTATTCGCTTTGCTTGCGAACGTACTCATGCGAACTCGCCATAAGGTCAGCAAGCGCCCCCTTGATCTCATTGTATCTCTCGACTCGCAGTGCCCTATTATGGTCTTGCTTCTTCGCGGTGTCAGCGCGATTCAAACGCTCTGATTCACGAGAATGTTCATAGTCTCGATCCTTGACTTGAGTATGTCGTGACCAAAATGCAATTGCCGCAGCGGCGATCAATGGTCCAAGCACAGCCCACACCTTCAAGAGGGTATCCCAGTTCATGGCGGTTGATTCTGTCATAAGATGTTTAACGTTCAGAGTCACGCGCGCCGCTTGCGGCGCGTCCCCTGCATTGCTTTGTTGGGAGGCACACCCATCGTTTCTGGTATGGGATTCGAGCGCTCTTTGAGCCAGAGAGGCAAGAGATACGACAGCGGAATTCCAACTACGCTCAGCACCAGACCCCCAAGGGAAATCTCAGGGCCGTAGCGGCTTGCAAAAGAGGGGTCAAACTCGGATACCGAGAAGCCCGCCAAGAAATCTTCAAACGGGAGAAAAAATAGCAGGCCCAAGCTCAGATACGCGAATGCCGTAGGTAGCACTGCGCTGGAATGGCGTGTCGAGAGCCAGTGTAGCGAACCGAGCAATGCGACGGTTGAGCACACAATCCAAATGAAGACGCCGGACCATGTACGGAAAGTCGAGCCACCAAACGGAGTCGTGAGAGTGAGAAAATCGCTCTTTAGCGAGGCAAACACAGCGTCGACCTGCTCCGGCGAGCGACCCTCAACCGTCAGTTTGCGATCGTGGTCATAGAAGAGAAGTGAGACCGTGGCGACAGGAACCGCATCGAGAGCATAGGCGGAGGCCGTGTACACCAGTTCGCTGGTGACCTTCGGCACCTTGGCTTTAGATCCCTGCAGTTGGTGTCCGGAGACTTCCACTTGAAACTCGCCGTGCTTGAGGCGAAGCTTTTCAGTGAAAGGACGAGTCGCAGATACTGCATTGGCAGACGTCATGAGTGATGCCGACTTGTCTAACACGGATTGCAGGTTCAAATACGTGATTCGGATCGGCGGGAGCGATGCTGACTTGGTGTATATAGGCTCGTCAGCCGAGGCGACACTGCATAGCGCCACTGCGCAGAAAAACCAGAGAAAGATAAAGGTTCGCGCGAGGCTCATGTCCAAACCCGTGACTCCCAACTAGATATAGACACCCGAAAAGGTGTAATTAATTGCCCCATATAGCGGGGTATGCCGTCATCCTATAACAGAATCAAGGCGAAGATACACGTTTAAAACATCCTGACAAAAGCACACAAGGGTCGGGGACGATTTTTTCGCTATAACAATTCACTTAGGCGCAGCGCATGCCGGGGAATTCGTCCTTCGCTTCCTTGCGGTTGCCCTGCTCGTCGTACCAGTAAAGCTTGTTGGGGTCTTCGGTTTTCGTAGTCTTGTGCGTGCCGTCGCAAAACGGCTGGTTTTTGGAAAGCCCGCAGCCGCAGATGTATTTGGCCTCGCTGCCAACAACCACCGGGTAGGGGCCGCTTCTAGTGCGTTTCACCAGTCTCGCCATAAAACCTCCTTAAATCACTTAGCCGTTCACTTCCGCTTCCCATCCCTCAATCGGGTAGAATCATTCCTACGTATTAAGGCGAAATAATGTAACCGAATACCGTTCGTGCTGAGTGTTTCCCGTTCATCCTTCGATTGCAGCAGGCGTGCACTCAGGACGAACGGGAAACGTATCAAAGCATGAATGGTATTCGCATATTTTCGTACCTATAGTAATGATAGAGGATAACAATGAATTTATCATCCGCAATCCGAGAAAACGTGAAAGCGGCGCTCAAGGAGGACTTGGGCGGCGGCGATATGACCGCGCGTCTGATTCCCGCTAATGCGCGCGCCAAGGCGACGGTCATCACCCGCGAGGCAGCGGTGCTATGCGGCACGGCGTGGTTTGAGGCGTGTTTCAGGAAACTCGATCCCAAAGTGAAAATCCGCTGGGCAGCCCACGACGGCGACGACATCCAGGCGGGACAGGCGCTTTGTGAAATCAACGGAAGAGCGCGCGCGATGCTCACTGCCGAGCGTCCCGCCCTTAATTTCCTGCAAATGCTTTCCGCCACTGCAACGCTCACCCGGCGCTACGTCAAGGCGGTCAAAGGCGCTCAGGCCGCAATCATGGACACGCGCAAGACCTTGCCCGGTTTGCGCATCGCTCAAAAATATGCGGTGAGAGTGGGCGGCGGGAAAAACCAGCGCATCGGCTTGTTTGACGGCATCCTCATCAAGGAAAACCACATCGCCGCCGCGGGCGGGATCACACAGGCGCTGCAACAAGCAAAAAAGTTGGCAAAGCCCGGAGTGTCAATTCAAATCGAGGTGGAGAATTTGCAACAACTGAAAGAAGCGTTGAGCGCGGGCGCGAAACTCATTCTGCTCGACAACCTTAATCTTGAGCAACTGCGCGAAGCGGCGCGCATTACTGGAAAGCGCGCCCAACTCGAAGCTTCGGGCGGGGTTAATCTGGATAACCTGCGGGCGATTGCCGAAACCGGAGTGGATAGAATTTCCATCGGCAGCCTGACCAAGGATGTCAAAGCCATCGATTTATCCATGCGCTTTCAAGTAAACAAGTAAAATTCGCCGGGGGCAGCCCGGCGGCTGGATTCTTTCTTTTGCTTGCCCAAAAGAAAGAAACCAAAGAAAAAGGCACCCTGCTTCGCCGTCCTTCGGATACTCTCCGTTCCTCGCCAAGTGGGGCGGCTGCGCAACTCGCACGATCCGCTTCGCGGCCACGTGCTCAAACAGTGCTCGCCGAAGTCTCCCGGCTTGTCTGTGGTACTCGGCGGCTCAGAAGGGGCAAAAGAACAACAACAGCAACCCTGAGTAGCCGAACTATTTCGGCATATTCGCAGCAATCACTTTTTCGATTGCTTCGCGAGTCGCTTCAACGTTGACCGGCTTGCCGCTTTGCGTGATCGCAGTGTCCGGGTCTTTCAGCCCATGGCCGGTGAGCGTGCAGACAATCACCGCGCCTTCGCCGATTCGCCCTTGCTCTAAATCCTTGAGCACGCCAGTCACCGAAGTCGCGGAAGAAGGCTCGCAGAACACACCCTCCACTTGCGCCAGCAGCTTTTGCACGCGAAGAATTTCCTCATCGGTGCATTCGGCAAACCAGCCGCCGGATTCTTCCTTCACTTTCCACGCCTGTTGCCACGACACCGGGTTGCCGATGCGGATGGCAGTCGCCACGGTTTCCGGATTTTTCACCGGCCCGCCGCGCAGGAAAGGCGCTGCGCCGGAAGCCTGGTAGCCCAGCATGATGGGGCGATGGGTCGCGATTTTGCTTTTGTGATAAGCACATTGGCCGTTGCAAAAGGCACAAGCGGCGGTGTTTTCGCAGACGGCTTCGGAGTAACCAATCCAGTGCGCGGTGATGTTGCCGGCGTTGCCCACCGGCAGCGCATGGTAATCCGGCGCATCTCCAAGCTCCTCGATGATTTCAAACGCCGCGGTTTTCTGTCCCTGCAAGCGGTAGGGATTGACCGAATTCACCAGCGTAACTGGAAGTTTCGCCGCGATTTCCTGCACCAGCTTCATGCCGTCGTCGAAATTGCCCTTGATCTGAATCACCAGCGAGCCGTGCATCATCGCCTGCGAAAGCTTCCCCAAAGCGATCTTGCCTTCGGGGATCACCACGAAACACGCAATGCCCGCGCGCGCCGCATACGCCGCAGCCGCCGCTGAAGTATTGCCCGTTGAGGCACAGATAATTGCCTTGGCGCCTGCTTCCACCGCTTTGGTCACAGCCAGCGTCATGCCGCGGTCCTTGAACGACCCGGTGGGATTCAAGCCTTCGAACTTGGCGTAGAGCCTGACGTTCTTCTTGATGATGCGCGGCAGGTTCTTGAGCTCGATCAGCCGCGTACCGCCCTCGCACAGGGAAACCACCGGCGTGTTTTCTGAAACCGGCAGGCGCTCGCGATAGCGCGCGATGACTCCGTTGTAACGATTGGACATACCTAAAACCCTTTTTTCACCGCAGAGGACGCAGAGAGCGCAGAGGAAGACAAAACAAAATGATTCTGGTTTTCCTCAGCGTCCTCAACCCTCACCTCAATCCTCTCCCAGAGGGAGAGGAGACCATTGTTCTCTCTCCCCTTGGGAGAGAGATAGAGAGAGGGATTCGGTTTGTACTCCGCGGTTAAAGATTCTAATTTCTATTCAACTCTTCCAGCCGGATGCGGGTGACCTTGCCGGAAATGGTGGAAAGCTTTTCGATTTTCCTGATCGCGGCATTGATGCGTTTCTCCACGGTTTCGTGCGTGAGCATGATGATGTCCACCTGCTCCTCGCCTTCGCTCGGCTCCTTTTGCACCATGGCGTCAATCGAAATCCCCGAATCGGCGAGAATGCGGGTGATGTCGGCCAGCACCCCCGGCTTGTCGAAAACGCGCAGGCGCAGATAATAAGAAGTCTGCACTTCCGATATCGGCAGGATGGGCGTATCGGTGAGCGCATCCGGCTGAAACGCGAGATGCGGCACGCGGTGCTTGCGGTCCGCGGTGTACATGCGGGTCACGTCCACCAAATCCGCCACTACGGCGGAAGCGGTCGGTTCCGCTCCGGCGCCGGCGCCGTAATACAGGGTGGCGCCCGCCGCGTCGCCTTTCACCAGCACTGCGTTCATCACGCCTTCCACGTTGGCGATGAGACGCCGCGCCGGAATCAGCGTCGGGTGCACGCGCAGTTCAATGCCTTTCGGCGTGCGTTTGGTGATGCCGAGGAGTTTAATCCGGTAGCCCAGTTCTTCGGCATAACGGATGTCCTCGCGAGTGAGTTTAGAGATGCCTTCAGTGTAAACCTTGTCGAACTGCATCGGAATGCCGAAGCTGATCGCCGCCAGAATGGTGAGCTTGTGCGCGGCGTCAATCCCTTCGATATCGAAAGTCGGGTCGGCTTCGGCGTAGCCCAGCGCCTGCGCCTGCCTAAGCGCCGCGTCGAAGCTCACGCCCTTCTCGCGCATCTGCGAGAGGATGTAATTGCTGGTGCCGTTGATGATGCCGGCGATCCACTCCACGCGGTTGGCGGTCAGGCCTTCGCGCAGCGCCTTGATGATGGGAATGCCGCCCGCCACCGCTGCTTCGAACGCCACCATTACCCCGTGCTTTTGCGCGGCGGCGAAAATCTCGTTGCCGTGCTTAGCCAGCAGCGCCTTGTTAGCGGTGACCACATGCTTGCCGTTCTCAATCGCTTTGAGAATGAATTTTTTCGCCACCGTAGTGCCGCCAATCAGCTCCACCACGATGTCAATCTCGGGATGCCTGATTACTTCCATCGCATCGCCCGTCACCACGGCATTTTTGCCGGCGATCTTGCGCGCCTTTGCCACATCCTTGTCGGCAATCATCCTGATGACGATGCCGCGCCCGGCACGACGGGTGATTTCCTTTTGGTTGCGCCGCAGAACGGTGAACGTGCCGCCGCCCACGGTGCCGATACCTAGCAGTCCTACATTAATTGGCTTCATAAACTTAAAATCCTTTTGCCACAGAGGGCACAGAGAACACCCGAATTTCCCAAGCTAAAAATGAATCCTGAATTAATCTTTTCTACGTGACCTCTGTGTGCTCTGTGGCTAACCGGTTTTATAACAACCCATCCTTCCGAAACATGTCTTTGATGCCGCGCAATGCTTGTCTTGTCCTCGCCTCGTTCTCAATGAGTGAAAACCGCACATGGTCATCGCCGTGCGCGCCAAACCCGACGCCAGGCGATACCGCGACTTTGGCGTCAGCGAGCAGCTTCTTGGAAAACTCGAGCGAACCCATATTGCGATAGGCTTCGGGAATCCGCGCCCAGACGAACATGGTAGCCTTGGGCGTTTGCACCTGCCAGTTTGCCGCCTGCAGGCTCTTGCACAGCACGTCGCGGCGGTTTTGATAAGTCCGGCGGATTTCCTCCACGCAGTCCTGCGGCCCCTCCAGCGCCACGATGGAAGCCACCTGGATCGGCGTAAACGTGCCGTAGTCATGGTAGCTCTTCATGCGCGCGAGCGCCGATACCAGTTTTTTGTTGCCGACCATGAAGCCTACGCGCCAGCCGGGCATGTTGTAGCTTTTCGACAGCGTGAAAAACTCCACCGCGGCGTCACGCGCGCCCGGCACCTGCATGATGGAAGGCGCCTTATAGCCGTCGAACACGATATCGGCGTACGCCAAATCATTCACCACGTAAATCCCGTACTCTTTCGCCAGCGCGATGATTTTTTCGAAGAATAACAGTTCCACGCACTGCGTAGTCGGGTTGCTCGGAAAATTGATGATGAGGAGCTTCGGCTTCGGATACGAATCCTTGAGCGCTTTTTCCAGATCGGCAAAGAAATCGACGCCCGGCGTGATGCGCACATGGCGGATATCGGCGCCGGCGATTACCGGGCCGTAAATATGAACGGGATAACTCGGGTTCGGCACCAGCACAATGTCGCCGCCGTCCAGCGTTGCCAAAGCGAGATGAGAAATCCCCTCTTTCGAGCCGATGGTGACAATCGCTTCCGAATCGGGATCAAACTCGACGTTGAAGCGCGCCTTGTACCAGTTGCATATGGCGCGGCGCAGCCGCGGAATGCCCTTGGACACCGAGTAACGATGGGTACCCGGGCGCTGCACGGTTTCAATCAGCTTGTCGACGATGTGCCTGGGCGTCGCGCCGTCGGGATTGCCCATGCCGAAGTCGATGATATCCTCGCCGCGCTTCCGCGCCGCCGCCTTGAGTTCGGCAGTGATGTTAAACACATAAGGAGGAAGACGCTGGATGCGTGAAAATTCCTGCATGTTTGTGACAAATATCAAATCTTTGAAGGTTTGACAAAAAGGTATAATCTTACCCGACCGGTCACCCTGCCGCAATTGGACTTGTGCTGATGAAACTGCACCTCGCCACCGCGAGCGCCGAAAACCGTTTCACCGGATATGGTGAAGGCTATGTCCTGGTCAACAACGTGCGCCACGAAAAGAACCTCGTCGTGCTGCCCGAACGCCTGATGGAATGGGAGGTTACCGCATTTGAAGCACTCAGCCAGAAGCACTTTGAGTTTCTGATGAACCTCGCGCCCGAAATCGTGCTGTTGGGAACAGGTCCGCGCTTGCGTTTTCCGCATCCGGGACTGTCGAGATCATTGGTTAACGCAAAAATCGGCCTTGAAGTCATGGACACGCGCGCGGCCTGCCGCACTTACAACATCCTCGTTGCGGAAGGACGCAAGGTCGCCGCGGCTTTGCTGCTCGGCTGAGAAAAACTTTTTAACAACCCAAAATCGCCCAATTCATGCAACCACATCTGCTACCCCAAGGCTCCAAAATTTCGCAGCCGATGGACCGCATTATCAATCAGGTGAGCCAGATCATCCTCGGCAAGGACCGGCAAATCCGCTTGGCGCTGGCCTGCCTACTGGCGCGTGGCCATTTGCTGATTGAAGACCTGCCGGGAGTGGGCAAAACCACGCTGGCGCATGCGCTGGCGCGCTCGCTGGGGCTGGAATTCCACCGCATCCAGTTCACCAGCGACATGCTGCCGGCGGACATTCTCGGGGTTTCGATTTTCGACCGTAACACCGGGGCGTTCAAGTTTCATCCCGGGCCGGTGTTCGCGCAGGTGGTGCTCGCCGACGAAATCAACCGCGCCACGCCCAAGACCCAAAGTGCGCTGCTGGAAGCGATGGAAGAGCACCAGGCCACCACCGAAGGCGAAACGCGCCCGCTGCCCGAGCCCTTTTTCGTCATTGCCACGCAAAATCCTTCGCATCTGGTCGGCACTTTCCCGCTGCCGGAATCGCAGCTTGACCGCTTTCTCATGCGCATCAAGCTGGGTTACCCCGACAAGCAGGCGGAGCGCGCGCTGCTCAAGGGCAGCGAGCGGCGCGACATGATTACCCATTTAACTCCCTGCGTGAATGTGGCCGAACTTTTGGAGTTGCAGCAAAAAGTAAGAGCGGTGCATGCTTCCGATGCGCTCACCGATTATTTGCAGGCGTTGATTAACCACACCCGCCAATCGCCGCTGTTTGTGACGGGTTTGAGTCCGCGCGCGGGGCTCGCGCTTCTGCATTCGGCGCGTGCCTGGGCGCTGATGCACGGACGCCATCAGGTGCTGCCGGAAGACGTGCAGACGGTGCTGCCCAGCGTGGCCGGCCACCGGTTGCACCCCGCAGCCGAACACGCGCGCGGCAAGAATTTGGCCGAGAGCCTCATCAGCGCGGTCGCGATACCTTGAAAGTCTGGCTACGCCAGATGCTGCTCGCGCTCAAAAATCATCTGAACAGCTTTCTCAACGATTGGCTGTTCCGGCTCAAAGGGCCGGAAGCCGTTGCGGTTCTCACCCAGCGCCGCGTATTCATACTGCCCACCCGCCAGGGGCTGCTGTTCGGGCTGTTGCTGCTGCTGCTCCTCATTGGCTCCATCAATTACAACCTGAGCCTGGGTTATATCCTCACCTTCTTGCTGGCGGCCATGGCGAACCTGTCCATGCTGCACGCGTTTCGCAATCTGGCGGGACTGCAGGTGCGCCCCGGCAAAGCCGATCCGGTTTTCGCCGGAGAAGACGCAAGTTTCGGCGTGTGCCTGGACAATCAGCGCCTGCTGCCGCGCTACTCCATCGGGATAGCTTGCAACCGGCGGGAACCGGTCTATTGCGATGTCTCCCCCCATGCCGGCACCGTCGCGGCACTAAACATTCCATCAAAGCGGCGCGGCTGGCTCAAGCCCGGACGTTTCACGCTGTTCACACGCCATCCTCTCGGGTTGTTTCGCGCCTGGTCGTATGTGGAGCTCGACATGCGCTGCCTGGTTTACCCTCAGCCTGAAGCTGCGCATTTGCCGCCACCCGTAATGCAAGCCAAGCCGGGGGAAGGCCTCGAGCATGGCCAGGGCTGCGACGATTTCACCGGTTTGCGTCCGCATCAGCCCAGCGATTCGCCGCGGCATATCGCATGGAAAGCGGTGGCGCGCGACCACGGCCTGCTCACCAAGCAATTCATCGGCCGGGCGGACGCCGAACTTTGGCTCGACTGGAACGAGCTGCCCGCCTCCCTCGACGAGGAACAGAAGCTTTCGCGCTTGTGCCGCTGGGCGCTGGATGCGGAAAGCGCGGGCTTAAGCTACGGCCTGCGTCTGCCGGGGAGAGAAATCCAGCCGACGCACGGCGAGCTGCACCAGCAGCAATGCCTGGAAGCGCTGGCCTTGTTTGGACTGGATGATGCAGCAGCTTGAATTACGCCACTGGGTTTGGCTTTTGGCGGGCCTTGGCATGGTAATGGCGCCGCATGTCGAACGGCTGCCAATATGGATTCCGCTCGCCGCCGGCGCGCTGATGCTGTGGCGGTTTTATATGGGGCTGCGCCGGCAGCCGTTGTTGCCGAAATGGCTGCTGTTCCTCCTGGCTATTGCCGCTTTTGCCGGGATTTATTTGAGCTACACCAGGATCTTCGGGCGCGATACCGGTGTGGCGCTGCTGATGCTGCTGGTGGGGCTCAAGCTCATGGAAACTCAAACCATCCGCGACGCCACGCTGGTTTTCTTCATCGGCTATTTTCTGGTCATCACCAATTTTCTCTACTCGCAAACCATAACCACCGGGCTTTACATGCTGTTGGTAGTGCTGGTGCTGACCGCAGCACTCTTGGAACTCAACCGTGCAACCGGCGCCTATGGCGTGAAGCAAAGCCTCAAGCTTGCCGGCGCCCTGCTGCTTCAGGCGATACCGTTAATGGTGGTGCTGTTCCTGCTTTTTCCGCGCATCCAAGGCCCTCTGTGGGGTTTGCCGCAGGACGCTTATTCCGGCATTACCGGTTTAAGCGACACCATGTCGCCCGGCTCGCTTAGTGAGTTGACCCTGTCTGATGCGGTTGCTTTTCGAGTTAAATTCGACGGGCTTGCGCCCAAAGCTTCGACGCTGTATTGGCGCGGGCCGGTGTTGTGGCGCTTCGACGGCCGCACCTGGTCGGCGGGACGATTCACTTCAGGCGAGCCGCCGCAATGGAAAGGCTTAGGCCAATCGCTGCGCTACACGGTGACGCTGGAACCGCATAACAGGAACTGGCTGTTTGCGCTCGACCTAGCCGACATCGCGCCACCGCAGGCGAAGATTTCCCGTGATTTTCAGGTGCTGGCGAATGCTCCGGTGCGCAATCGGCTGCGCTATGAGGTGGTGTCTTATCCCGACTACCGCGCGGGCGTGGAGGAGCAAGCGGATGAATTAAGGCGCGCGCTGCAGCTCCCGCGCGGCTACAATCCTCGTGCTCGCGCATTGGCCGAATCCTGGCGGCAAACTCTGGCCGACGATGCCGCCGTGATTAAACGAGCATTGAAAATGTTCAGCAGCGAGAAGTTTTTCTATACTCTGCAGGCGCCTTTGCTGGGAGAGGATTCGGTGGATGAATTCCTGTTCGATACCAAGCGCGGCTTTTGCGAGCACTATGCCTCAAGCTTTGCGTTCCTGATGCGCGTGGCGGGGATTCCTGCGCGCGTCGTCACCGGCTACCAGGGCGGGATACTTAACGATCTCGGCGACTACCTCATCGTCGGCCAGGCGGACGCGCACGCCTGGACCGAAGTGTGGCTCAAAGACCGGGGCTGGGTGCGGGTTGATCCGACTGCGGCGGTCTCGCCCTTGCGGGTCGAAGCCGGCATCGCCGCCGCCGTGCCGAAGACCGATCCCCTGCCATTGCTGGTGCGACAGGATTTGCAATGGTTGCGCCAGGCGCGCTTGATCTGGGATGCGATGGCGAACAACTGGAACCAATGGGTGCTAGGCTACAACCCGCAGCGCCAAAAACAGTTTTTGTCGGATCTGGGCATGAGCGAAGCCACCTGGCAAAACATGGCGATTGCCCTACTTGTCGCCGCCGGCCTGGTCATGCTAGGGTTGGCCGGAATGATCTTGTGGCGTCTCAAAGCCACCGCCACCGACCCGGTGCAGAAAGCCTACTCCAAATTCTGCGGCAAGCTAGCCAAGCACGGCCTGCCGCGCCACCCGGCGGAAGGACCACAGGATTACGCGCTGCGGCTTGCGCAAGCCAAACCGCGGCAGACTGAACCGATACGCAGCATCAGCGAACTCTATATTGCGTTGCGTTACGGCACTCTGGCTGGCAAACCGGCAGTGCAGCGTTTGCGGCAGCTGGTAAGCGAGTTTGAACCTTGAATAGGGTGATGCGGTGGACAAGGACGGAGTCATCACTATCAATCAAGCAGGCGCCATCGAATCGTTTAATTCCGGCGCATCAAGATATTTGGCTACTCTGCCGACGAAATCATTGGGAAAAATATCAAAATACTAATGCCGGAAGACGGGTCTGTTTCTTCCGCATGCGGTATGGAGCGATACCTCAAAACCGGCGAAGTGCATGTGCCGGGCAAAAGCGGGACGGAGTTCTGGGGGCGGCGCAAGGACGGCTCGGTCTTTCAACTGGAAATGGACTGAGATACGCATCGGGAAAAACCGGATTATCGTCTGGGTGATGCGCGATATCAGCGAGCGGAGATGGTCTGAGGCAGAGCTCATCCGGGCCAAGGAACGGTTGCACCAGCCGGATGATGCGAGGCGTATCGCCGAAAAAATCATTAGTGCCTTGCGCCCGGCATTCTCACTTGAGCATTGCCAGGTCAACGCCACTGCCAGCATCGGCATCACGTTCTTTTCCGGCAGCACGGACATAAGCGGCGATACGCTGGTCAAGATGGCGGACGGCGCCATGTACCAGGCCAAGCAGAAGGAGCGCAATAACTACGAGGTATACCAGTACCGCGCCTCAGGCTCTACAGCAGAACGTCCTTAGACACGCCCTTGCGCTTGAGTATCTTGCGCAGGCTGTAAAGCGCCTCGATCTGGATCTGCCGCACCCGCTCGCGGGTGAGATCCAGGCTCTCCGCCAGTTGCTCAAGGGTGGAGATTTCGTAACCGTTCAGCCCGTAGCGATGCTCAATCACCCGCCGCTGTTTTTCGTTCAACTGGTCGAGCCACTCCCGCACGTAGTTTTCCAGTTCCGAGTACTCGAACCTGACATCGGGCGTGGGGTTGTTTTCATCGGGGATGGACTCGCCGATGGAAAGCATGGGATCAATATCCAGCGGCGCATCTAGCGAGGCCACGCGCTCGTTAAGCAACAGCATCTTGCGCACGTCTTCCACCGACCAGCCGAGCAGATGCGCCACGTCCTCGTTGGTCGGCTCGCGCTCACAATGCGTCTCGAGATGGCGCAGCGCGCGCAGCACGATGTTGAGCTCCTTGATGATGTGCACCGGCAGCCGGATAGTGCGCGACTGGTTCATGATGGCGCGTTCGATGTTCTGGCGGATCCACCACGTGGCATAGGTGGAAAAGCGGAAACCTCGTTCCGGGTCGAATTTCTCCAGCGCGTGAATCAGACCCAGATTGCCCTCTTCAATGAGATCGAGCAGCGCCATGCCGCGATGCACATAGTGCTTGGCGATGTTCACCACCAGGCGCAGGTTGTGCTCGATCATCTTCTGCCGCGCCTTGAAATCGCCCTGCTTGGCAAGCCGCGCGTAGCGCAATTCGTCTTCCGCCGAAAGCAGCGCGTTCTGGCCGATTTCATTGAGATAAATCTGCGTGACGTCGGACAGCACGTCGGCGGTGAAGTGGTCCACTTCCGCCACAGGTTCCTCGGCTGGCACCGCCATGCCTTCGTCGAGCGGCTCGTCTTCAGGGGAAAAATTGTTGTTCATGATGTTTTATCGCTGGCCGGGCCGGGCAGGTATTTGGCCGGATCAACCGGTTTGCCCAGACGCCGGATTTCAAAATGCAGCTTCACCTGGTCGGCGTCGGTATTGCCCATCTCGGCAATTTTCTGGCCCTTGACCACCGTTTGCCCCTCTTTCACCAGAATCTCGCTGTTGTGCGCGTAGGCGCTGAAATAGACATCGTTGTGCTTGATGATAATCAGTTTCCCGTAGCCGCGTAAATTGCCGCCGCTATAGATCACCCTGCCGGCCGCGCCGGCATACACCGGCTGCCCCAGCTTGCCGGCGATGTCCACGCCCTTGAGATTGGCGCTCTCACTGTAACCGGAAACAATTTTGCCTTTCGCCGGCCAGCCCCAGTCAATGCCATCCACGATGGAGCTTGCCGGCGCCGCCGCCTTGACTTCCGGTTTGACCTCTTCCGGCGGCCCGGTCATGGTGCGCGCGGTTTCGGGTTTTTGCAATTGGGCGAGGGTCTGGTCGGAATACGGAAGCTTCACCGCCTTGGGTTCGGATTTCACAAAGCCCGGGGGCGGGAGCGGCTTGGCTTCGATGATGTCGCCCGCTACCGGCTGGCCCTCCACTCCCGGCGTCACCTGCAAGGGGGCCGTCACGGCTGCATCCGGCGGCGGCGTGAGACGCAATTGCTGGCCGGCGCTGATCGTCGCCGGATTATCCATGTTGTTCCATTGCGCCAAATCCTTGTAATCCAGCCCGTGCTCCAGCGCGATGCTGTAGAGCGTATCACCTTTCTGCACGGTATAAGACTCGGGACGCCAGTCGCCTTCCTGTTTGGCGACAGGTTTGGCTTCGGCTAAAGGTTTGGCGGCTTCTCTGGCCTGGGGTGATTTTTCGATTACCGGCACCCTGCCCGGTGCGCTGATACAGCCCGCAATCATCAGCGCCGTCAAAAACAGCCAGCTATTTTTCACCAACAAGGGATGCTTCATCACTCCATCCCGGGCCGCAGCGGCACGAATTTCACCGCTTCCAAAACTGTCTGCGTGCAACCTTGCGAGTTGCGCTCGATGACACACAACTTTTGTTCCTGGATTCCCATCGGCAGAACCATTCTACCACCAACCATCAGCTGCTCGAGCAGCGGCGCCGGCACATAGGTGGCGGCGGCGGCGACGATAATCGCGTCAAAAGGCGCGGCATCGGGAAAACCGCCGTGGCCGTCCGCCAGCCGCACGCGCACGTTGCTGATGCGCAACTCATGCAACCGTCGCTTTGCCTTGGTGGACAGCGAAGCAATGCGCTCGAGGGAATACACTTCATCGGCGAGGCGCGCCAGCACGGCCGCTTGGTAACCGCAACCGGTGCCGACTTCCAGCGCACGTTTCAACGGCTTGCCGCCGCGCAACAGTTCCAGCATGCGCGCCACGGTGTACGGGCTGGAAATGGTCTGACCAAAGCCCAGCGGCAGCGAGACATCCTCATAAGCGCGGCTCGCCAGCGCCTCGTCCACGAAAATGTGGCGCGGCACCGTCGCCATGGCGGTGAGCACCATCTCGTCAAGTATGCCCTGGCTGCGCAGGCGCTCCACCATGCGCGTACGCGTGCGCTCCGAAGTCATGCCGATGCCGGAGTGCCGCGCGGTCATGCTACAGAGCCTCTAACACCATAAAACACATTTGCGTTGCTGGCCCAAAAGATGTGGATGCAAGGCGTAAGGGCGCAGCGCTACTCCGTAGTAACGCCAGCCCGAGCAACACCGCAGACGCGCTTTTGGGCCGCAACCCGTAGGGACGGCGCGGAGGAGCTCAAGGCATACCTTTGTCGCTCGCTGCTGGTTTAGCCCCACTAAACGGCGCGGCTCGCTTCGCGGCCTGCTCTTGATCCCGCGCTGTCGCAATATGCGTTTCATGGTGTTAGAGGCTCTCTACTCTCAAGCCAGAGCTTGAGGCTTTCCATCTGCGCAAACTGGGTGAGATCAATCTGCAGCGGCGTGACCGACACTTTGTTTTGCGCCACGGCGTGAAAATCGGTGCCGGCGCCGGCATCCTGCACCCCGCCCGCCGCGCCCACCCAGTACACCGTCTCACCGCGCGGATTGCGGGTTTTTACTACCGGCTCCGCCTTGTGGCGCCGGCCGAGCCGGGTGATTTCAAGCCCATTGAGTTTGGAATACTCAACATCCGGCACGTTGACGTTAAGCAGCACCGGCTGGGAATGGGGGCGTTTTTCGAAGCGCTTGACGATTTCCACGGCGACTTGCGCCGCGGTGGCGTAATGTACCGCGGAATGGGTGACCAGCGACACCGCCAGCGAAGGAATGCCAAGCAGAAAGCCCTCGGTCGCCGCCGCCACGGTGCCGGAATAAATCGTGTCATCGCCCATGTTGGCGCCGTCGTTGATGCCGGAAATCACCATGTCGGGCAATCGCTCCAGCATGCCGGTCACCGCCAGATGCACGCAATCGGTGGGCGTGCCATTCACGTAGTAAAAACCGCCTTGGGACTGGTGCAGGCTCAGCGGCCGGTCGAGAGTGAGGGAGTTGCTGGCGCCGCTGCTGTCGCGCTCCGGCGCCACCACCGTGACTTCGGCGATGCGCGACAGCGTCACGGCGAGCATGGCGAGCCCCGGTGCAAAATAGCCGTCGTCGTTACTGAGCAGGATGCGCATGAGGATTCGAGTTTAGTGTTGAGCGTTTAGTGTTTAACTCTGAACCCTGAACTCCGAACTCTAAACTCAAATGTTGGTCGGGGCGGCGAGATTCGAACTCGCGACCACTTGCACCCCATCTGCATCATAGCATCGGGGCATTTTATCAATCAATGCCTTGCAACGCTCGCCATTTCTAAAATTAGTACTAGACAGTCTTAAAAAGCTTCACAAAGCTTAAAAGTGGTTACGTGATGGTTACGTTGGTTCTAATGTTTCTGTTTCCGTGGCTCCCCGACCAAGGCAAAACTGGGCACTGGTAGGTATTGGTCGGAATAGTCGAGTGTACCCATTGGCGCGATTATAGCAGCCGCTTTGCCTCCGGGCGGAAGCCGCTTGAGCCGGAATACCTTCACTACGCAGAATTCCGGAAAACGGATATCGGCAGGGTGAAGCGCAAACATCCAAAGAGCAATTTTCAGCGTACTGCTTTCATGGTAGGATGAAATTACGCCCGCAAATCGTGCGGGCTAGTTTACCCATTTGAATTAAAAGCGGAATCACCCATGAGTGGCACGCTGCGCCCAGCGAGAAAAATTTTCACCGCCTTGGCGGGTATCGCCTTGATTACTGGGTTCATCGGTAATATCGCCGCACCGCTCCCTTTCGCGTCCGCTCAAGAGCTTTCCTCCGACCCGGTTTTCGCTTCGAACTTCAAGGATTTCGGCCGCAAAATGCAGCCCTTGAGCCAGTGGAAGGGCAAGACCCTGGTCGTGAATTTCTGGGCCACCTGGTGCAAAACCTGCCTCACCGAGATTCCCGAGCTCATCAAGATCTACGACAAATACCGCTCGCGCGACGTAGTGATTGTGGGCGTCGCGGTGGACAACGCCGACAAGGTCGAAAAATTCACCAAGGAGCACGGCATCAGTTACCCGATTGTTTACGGCGGCGCCGAGGTGGTGAATCTTTCAAAGCAAATGGGCAATAAAGTCGGGGGGCTCCCGTTCAGCATCGTGATTGACGCTAAGGGCAAGGTGGTATCCACCTTTCTTGGGGAAATTCCCAAAGGCAAGCTCGAACAGATTTTGCAGCAGTTGGTAGGTTAGCAGTTGTTGTTTAACTTGAAGAAGGAGGAGATGGCCATGTTACCCGTTCAGAAGTTCAAGAAAAAACTGACCGGCCTCGCAGCGGCAATGGCGATAGGCTTCACGCTCGCCTCGCCGTCCGCGCTGGCAGTCAGCGGCAACACCATTACCGTCGTCGATCCCTCTCCCGTGAACTGGCTCTGGATTACCTGGAACACCATGGAAGAACTGGTGCGCGTGGACAAGGACGGCCGGATGGTGGCGAACCTGGCGGAAAGCTGGAAATGGGTGGACGATAAAACGCTCGAAGTGAAACTGCGCAAAGGTGTCAAGTTTCATGACGGCGAAAAGTTCACCGGCCAGATGTTCCGCCGCAGCTTTGACGAAGTACAGCGCTGGGAGAACCCGCATCCGCCGGGCGCGTTTTTGAATTACGCCAAGGGCGCCAAGCTCGACGTGATTGACGCCCACACCGTACGCTTTACCTTCCCCAAGACTGACGGTTCCACGTTCATGAAGCTGCGCGGCATGCACGTTGGCAGCACGCGCTTCTGGAACGAACTCGGCTTTATCGACGAGAAGACCGGTAAAGCCGAAGCGCATTGGTGAGTGATTGACGCAGCCGGTCCGTGGGGGACTGGCCCGTTTATGTTGAAAGACGGCGTGTCGACGCTGGAAAAGCGCGCACCCGTTGTCACTCTGGTGCCCAATCCGAACTATTGGAACAAGGGGCGCATGCCGAAAGCTACAATGCAGTTCGACAACGTGATTTCCAAGTCGGAAGCGCTGGATGAGGTGATGAAAGGCGGCAAGGTCGACATCGTCACCGAGCTCACGCCCGCCGAGGCGGCGCAAGTCAGGAAGAGCAAGAACGCCCACGTGGTCAAGAGCAAGGCCAAGACGGTTCTGGTCGGCGTGTTCAACCAAGAGTCGTCCAGCTCGAAGTGGAACGACGCACGTCTGCGCAAGGCCATCAACCTGGCGGTTGACCGCCGCACGGTGGTGAAGGACGGCATGGGCGGCTACGGCACGGTCATCGGTTCCATGATCATACCCGGCCAATTCGCCTCCACCCCGAGCATGAAGCCCTATGGCTACAACCCGGCCGCGGCGAAGCAGGCTCTGAGCCGGGCCGGCGTCAGCAGCATCACCATCGTCTCCGATGACGGCCACAGGGGCGTCGCCGATGTCATTGCCAAGAGCATGGAAAAGGCCGGCGTGTCGGTCAATATCGTGGGCGAAGCCAAGGGTGACTGGGACATCATGCTGGTTGAGCACTTCGACTGGTCGCCTAATTTCCCGGTCGGCGTGGTGTACCGCGAGTTCTTCGGCGAGGACGGCGGCTTCCGCAAGGGGCCGGTCGATCCAAAGCTGGGGGCCCTGATCGCGAAGACCTACGCGACGAGCAGCCTGGCGAAACAGGAGCAACTGACGCGTGAAATTGACAGCTATGTGCACACCAACGCGCAAGTGCTGTTCCTGCCCTCGCCCTCCAAGCTCTACGCGGTGAGTAACAAGGTGAATTTTGTGCCTTACAAGACCACCGTGCTCGAGCTGGCTGAAACGACGATCAAGAAGTAGCCTGTCAGGCGTTCTGTAAAGAGCCCGTGCAGGCGCACGGGCTCTTTTTTTGTGGAGGCAGATTGCATTGATAATCGGCACGGCGGGACACATAGACCACGGCAAGACTTCGCTGGTGAAAGCGCTGACCGGCATTGACGCCGACCGCCTCAAGGAGGAGAAGGCGCGCGGGATTACAATTGATTTGGGCTTCGCCTACAAGCCGCTACCCGAAGGCGCGGTGCTGGGTTTTGTCGACGTGCCGGGGCATGAGAAATTCATCCACAACATGCTCGCCGGCGCGACCGGCATCGATTACGTGCTCCTGGTGGTGGCTGCCGACGACGGCCCCATGCCGCAGACCCGCGAACATCTCGCCATTTTGCACCTGCTCGGCTTGTCGCACGGCGCGGTGGCGCTGACCAAGACCGATTTGGCGAGTGCGGAGCGGGTCAACGCGGTGACCGCAGAAATTCAATCCCTGCTTCAAGGAACCGCGCTTGCAGATCTGCCGGTCTTTCCCGTTTCCTCGGCAACGGGAGCGGGCGTCGCCGCGCTGGAAAAGCATTTGCGCGAAGCAATGCTGAATACACCGCAACGCCCACCAAACGGCCATTTCCGCCTCGCTGTGGACCGATGCTTTACACTCCCTGGAATCGGTGTGGTGGTGACAGGCACGGTGTTTTCGGGCGAAGTGAAATTAAACGACAAGCTCATCGTCTCGCCCAATGGCCTGCCGGTGCGAGTACGAGGCATACACGCGCAAAACCAGGCCTCTCTCAGTGGCCGCGTGGGCCAGCGCTGCGCACTGAACCTCGGCGGCGTGGAGAAAAGCGACATCAAGCGCGGCGACTGGATTGTGGCGGAAGGGGCGCACGCGCCGACAGCCTGCTTCGATGCGCGCCTGAACTTGCTGGCCGGGGAAGCGAGGCCGCTCAAGCACTGGACGCCGGTGCACGTCCACGTGGGCGCCTCCGACGTTGCTGGCCGAGTCGCTTTGCTCGAACAAAACGCGCTCGAACCGGGAAGTAGCGCGCTCGCTCAACTGGTGCTGGCTGAGCCCGTGGGCGCGCTGCGCGGCGACCGCTTCATCATCCGCGACCAGTCGGCGACCCGCACCCTCGGCGGCGGCGCGATTATCGATCCTTTTCCGCCGCAGCGCGGCAGGCGCAAACCGCAGCGTCTCTCTATTCTCTCCACTCTGGAAAGCGCCACGCCTGAAATGGCGTTGAGCGCATTGCTCGCGCTAAGCCCGCTAGGTCTGGATTTGCAAAAGCTTGCGCTCGCTTGGAATCTGACCGCTGAAGAAGCACATTCGTTTTGGGAAAAAGCGCCCATGGCCAAAGCGACGGTCGCCGGCAAGCTCCTGGCGTTTGCTACGGAGCGCTGGCAACAGTTGCAGCAATACGCGCTCGACGCGCTCGCAGCCTGCCAGAAGCGCAATCCCGACCAATCGGGCGCAACGCCGGCCGAACTCAGGAAAGCCTTGGCGGAAAGGTTGTCCCAGCCGCTCCTTAACGCCGTGCTTGAGGTGCTGATTGCGGAAAACAAAGTCGCGCGCGAAGGCTCGGCATTCAGGTTGCCTGGCCATCAGTCGAAACTCTCTGCGCAGGACCAGGCCTTGAGCGAAAAAATTGTGCTGCTGTTGCAAACCGCTGCTCTCAAAGCGCCCAAGGTGCGCGAGCTTGCGCAGCAGCTTCGGGTCGAGGAAAAGCAATTACGCCTGCTGTTGCGCAGGCTTGCGCAAATGGGTAAGCTCCGGCAAGTTTCTGAGGAATTATTTTTCCACCCGAAAGTCATGGCGCAAATCGCCGCCGCCACCCAGGCGCTCGCGCAGAAAAACCCGGGTGGGGTGTTTACCGTGGTGCAGTTCCGCGATGGCACGGGAGTGAACCGCAGCCTGGCGATACCGCTGCTCGAATTTTTTGACCGCAGCGGCTTCACGATACGCGTGGAGGAGGGGCGCAAAATCCGCCGCGACTGGAGCGCAGTGTTCGGCGATTCAGCTTCCGTGCAGAAAAAAGTGTAGGGAGGATTCTCGTTTTACGGAAGAGATACGTTCCCCGGTGGGGCGTCCGGACTTCAAATCCGGGAAGGGCCGTCTGACGGTTCTTGGTGGGTTCGACTCCCACTCTTTTCCGCCAATTTTTCGAGGTAAGGTTTGTCCGATAAAGCCGGCTTGACTGCGCTGCCTTCGGTTGACCGCGTGATGAATTTCACGGCGCTCAAGCCGCTCATTGATGGCTACGGCCGTCAGGCGGTGCTCGCTTCGGTGCGCGCGCTGCTCGCGCAAGCGCGCAAAAACCTAGTCGCCTCGGGTAATGGCGCGCGCCTCGACGAAACGTGGTTCGAAGCGCAATGCCGCGCGCGGCTGGAGGAAACCGAAAAGCCCTCATTGCGGCCGGTCTTCAATCTCACCGGCACCGTGCTCCACACCAATCTTGGGCGCGCGCTTTTGCCCGAGGAAGCGCAACAAGCGGTGCTCGAAGTGATGAGCAAACCCGCGAATGTCGAATACGATCTCAAATCCGGTTCGCGCGGTGAGCGCGACGAGCACGTCGAACGCTTGCTGTGCGAACTCACCGGCGCGGAGGCGGTCACGGTGGTGAACAACAACGCGGCGGCGGTGTTCCTCGTTTTGAATACGTTGGCGCTTGGCAAGGAAGTGCCGGTTTCGCGCGGCGAGCTCATAGAAATCGGCGGCTCGTTCCGCATCCCCGACATCATGAAGCGCGCTGGCTGCAAACTGATAGAAGTCGGCACGACCAACCGCACCCATCTCAAGGATTACGAAGATGCGCTGAATGCGCACACCGCGCTCCTCATGAAGGTGCACACCAGCAATTACGCGATTCAGGGTTTCACTGCGTCGGTGCCGGAAAAGGAACTCGCCGCGCTCGCCAACAAGCACGGTCTGCCGTTCATGGTGGATTTGGGCAGCGGCACACTGGTGAATCTCAAGGATTTTGGTTTGCCTGCCGAGCCCACGCCGCAGCAGACCTTGAGCCACGGTGCCGATGTCGTGACCTTCAGCGGCGACAAGCTTTTAGGCGGCCCACAGGCGGGGTTGATTGTGGGCGCGAAAGAGGTCTTGAAAAAAATCAAGAAGAATCCCTTGAAGCGCGCGCTGCGCGTGGACAAAATCAAGCTCGCCGCGCTGGAGGCGGTGCTGCGCCTTTACCGCGACCCCGAGCGGCTCAAGGAGCGCTTGCCGACGCTAAGGCTCCTCACGCGCCCGCAAAAAGAGATTGAGGCTCTGGCGGCAAGACTTTTGCCGCTCGTTGAAAAGAGCCTTGCAGGCAGAGCGCGCGTCTCGATGAAGCCTTGCCACAGCCAAATCGGCAGCGGCGCGCTGCCGGTCGAGATGCTTCCCAGCCATTGCATCGCGATTTTGCCGCCACAGACGGAGCGCCATCCCGGCACCTGGCTTGAGAAAATTGCCGCCGCTTTTCGTGCACTGCCGGTTCCGGTGATAGGCAGGATAGAGGACGATGCGTTTTGTCTGGACTTGCGCTGCCTGGAGGATGAAAAAGCGTTTGCCGGCCAGCTCTCGCAGCTCGCTTGAGGTTTAATGCAGCACTGGTTTAATGCAATACCGTCGGCGGGGTGTCGCTTGCCGTCTTGACGAATTCTTTGGCCAAGCCAACTGGTATCGTCTTAGCGACTGTTTTGTCCTGGCGCTGAAGCTGCGTATTGGGAGTTGTCTTGCTTGCTGCATTTTCGGCTTTCCACGCTGCCTTTACACCTTATGTAGCGCAGCCGCCAAGAACAACAAACACCAAGCCAATGAATACAGTGGCAATGTGGAATGAGTTTTTTGCATTATGCATATTGCAGCCCTAAATGAAGTATAGGCCGCATGTGACGGTGCCATTGACTAGGCCGAAAAAAAGGTGGGCGCCCCTATGCGCGACTGAGCACGCGCAATTTGGGGAGTGCCGAGGTGGTGCCGGGCCAATTAAGAATTATTTTTTCTCGCTCTCCAGGGACATTGTTGCGGACATACCAAAGTGCTTACACGGCGCAAACTGTGTACCACACCC
The DNA here is from genome assembly GCA_035543335.1 of Burkholderiales bacterium. Classification (NCBI taxonomy): domain Bacteria; kingdom Pseudomonadati; phylum Pseudomonadota; class Betaproteobacteria; order Burkholderiales; species Burkholderiales bacterium. The sequence goes on along the minus strand of DASZZH010000006.1, from coordinate 46,147 downwards.
GGAACTTGGCTCTTTTTGGAACCGTTATTTTTAAGATAATACTTTGATGGGACGCGCAGCCGGCCCAAAGGACAAAGCTCAACGTTGCGATTTTTGACCTCTGTTTTCCGTCTTCTGAATTCTGAACTGGTCGGGGCGGCGAGATTCGAACTCGCGACCACTTGCACCCCATGCAAGTACGCTACCAGGCTGCGCTACGCCCCGTCAGCGAAAAATTATACCAGAACTGGGAGAGAGGAAACTGGCATCAGCGCTGCAGAATTTCGAGGACGCTTTTGATTTCGAGGCGCACTAGAGAAAAATCGAATTTGAGGTGGGCGATCGGTTTTTCCGGGATGCCCACCGCTTCATCGAGGCGGTTGCGCGCGCCGCTGATGGTAAAGCCCTGCTGGTAGAGGAGTTCACGGATGCGGCGGATCAGCAGCACTTCATGGTGCTGGTAATAGCGACGGTTGCCGCGGCGCTTGACCGGCTTCAACTGGGTGAATTCCTGCTCCCAGTAGCGCAGCACATGCGGTTTGACCCCGCACAACTCGCTTACTTCGCCGATGGTAAAGTAGCGCTTGGCGGGTATTGGCGGTAACGCCTCCTTACGACTTGTTTCCATGGTAGTTTTTTTCCACCAGCAGCTTCAGCTTCTGACTGGAGTGGAACGTGACCACCCGGCGTGCGGTGATGGGGATTTCCTCCCCGGTCTTGGGATTGCGCCCCGGACGTTGCGGCTTGTCGCGCAGCTGGAAATTGCCGAATCCGGAGAGCTTGACGCTTCCCCCGTTTTCCAATGCGGCGCGTACCTCCTCGAAAAATGATTCCACCATGTCCTTGGCTTCCCGCTTGTTCAGCCCGACTTTTTCAAACAGCAAGTCAGCGAGTTCGGCTTTGGTCAGCGTCATACTACCCCCCTAGATACGTAACTTGGCGTGGTATTCTTGTTGCAGAATTTGCTTTAGTTGCGCGACCGCCGCCTCGACCTCGGCGTCGGTAAATGTTTTTTGAGTATCTTGTAATAATACACGAAATGCAAGACTTTTTTTACCAGAATCAATGCCTTCGCCCTGATAGAGGTCAAACAGCGCAATCTCCGTGACGGCTAGCGGCTTGCCGGCCTGCAGGCTCTCCAGCATGGCTTGAACGTTTGCTTGGGCGTCCACCACCACCGCAATGTCGCGCCTCACCGGCGGGAATTTGGAGACTTCCTGTGCCAGCGGCAGCTCGCGCTGCATTAAAACCTCCAGTTCCAGTTCAAACACCACCGGCGGCTGCGGCAGTTCGTATTTATGCTGCAACTGCGGATGCAGCTCTCCCACCCAGCCAGCCAATCTCTCCCCCGCCCAGACTTGCGCCGCACGGCCGGGATGCAGCGCCGGATGCCGGCCCGCAACAAAGCGCGGGGCCAGCGGCCAGAACAGGGCTTCAAGGTCGGCTTTGACGTCGAAAAAATCCACGCTACGCTGGGGCGCACCCCATTGTTCGGGCAGATTCAATCCGTAGCATAGACCCGCCAGCTTTTCGGGCTGGGCATATCCGGATTTATCTTTCGTGAAGCAACGGCTGATTTCGAACAGGCGCGCGCGCGGCTGCTTGCGGTTCAAATTGCCGCGCAGGCAATCCGTAAGGCTGGCGATGAGGCTGGAGCGCATTACGCCCATCTGGCTCGCAATCGGGTTGATGAGCCTGATCGGATTACTGTTGCCGCAAAAATCAGCCTCCCATTGCGCATCGACAAAGCTGTAAGTGATGACTTCCTGGTAATCGCGGGCAATCAGTCGTTTCCTGAGCCCCGCCTCGTCGCGGCGGGTTTCCTTCAACGACAGCATGTGCTGCCGGGCTTTGGGGAGGCTCACGGGAATCTCATCGTAGCCGTGGATGCGCGCCAGCTCCTCAATCAAATCTTCCTCAATAGCCAGATCGAAGCGGTAGCTGTGCGGCGTTACATAAAAAACATCGCGCTCTTCGGCAAAACTGAATTGCAGCCGGCGCAACAGGCCGCTTACATTGGTGGAATCGAGCGCAATGCCCAGCACTTTCTGCACCCGCGGCACGCGTAGCCGTATCGGATCGCGCTTGGGCAATCCGGCTGATGCTTCCGTCACCGGCCCGGCCTCACCGCCGCAAATCTCCAGAATCAACTGAGTGGCACGTTCCAGCGCTTCGCGGGTTGCGGCAAAATCCACGCCGCGCTCGAAGCGGTGCGAAGAATCGGTGGCAAAACCCAGAATGCGCGATTTTCCTGCGACGGCCTCGGGGCTGAAGAAGGCGCTTTCCAAAAATACATTTTGCGTTTTACCGTTTACCGCGCTTTCCAAACCGCCCATGATGCCGGCGAGCGCCAACGGTTTGGCCTCATCCGCAATCACCAGCAAATCCGGCGTAAGCGCGAGTTTCTTTTCATTCAGCAAAACCAGTTCCTCCGCTTTGCGGGCGTAACGCACATGAATACCGCCCTTGATTTTGGCGAGATCAAACGCATGCAACGGCTGACCCTGTTCCAGCATCACATAATTGGTGATGTCAACCAAAGCGTTCAAGCTTCTTACGCCGCTGCGCTCAAGACGGCGCGCCATCCATGCCGGCGTGGCCGCGCCAGGATTAACGCCGCGCACGACCCTGCCGCAATAGCGCGGGCAGGCTTGCGGTTCCGCCACTTTAACCTGCAGGCTGTCACTGACGGTCACTGCAGCAGGTTTGATTGGCTCGGTCTTGAGACTGGAAGCGGTAATCGCGGCGACTTCGCGCGCCACACCGTTGACGCTCAGGCAATCGGCCCGATTGGGAGTGAGCTTGAGTGTCAAGATTTTGTCGTCAAGGGCAGGTGCCAACTCTTCGACTTCCAGCCCGGCCATGGTGAGGGCATGGGCGAGCGCTTCGCTGTCAAGCGAAGGGTTCACCAAAGTGCGCAGCCAGTTTTCAGAGAATTTCATAAAACCACGACCGCCGATAAACGCCGATACGCGCCGATAAAACCAAAACAAGATCCGCGTTTATCTGCGTTCATCTGCGGTTTCAATTGAATTGCTTTAAAAACCTTAAATCGTTCTCAAAAAACAAACGCAGATCTTTCACGCCATAGCGCAGCATGGTCAGGCGCTCCAAGCCCATGCCGAAGGCGAAGCCCAGGTATTTTTCGCTGTCTATGCCTACGTTCTTGAGCACGTTGGGGTGCACCATGCCGCAGCCGGCCACTTCCAGCCAGCCGCCGCCGAAGCTCATGTCCACTTCGGCGGAAGGCTCGGTGAAGGGGAAAAACGACGGGCGGAAGCGAACCTTGAGATCCTCGCGCTCGAAAAAGCGCTGCAGGAATTCCGCCACCACGCCCTTCAAATCGGCGAAGCTCACCTCCTCATCCACCCACAAACCCTCGATCTGGTGGAACATCGGCGAGTGGGTGGCGTCGGAATCGACGCGGTAAACCCGGCCCGGCGCGATGATTTTGAGCGGCGGCTTGTGGCTCTCCATGTAATGAATCTGGATCGGTGAAGTGTGGGTGCGCAGCAGCTTGCCGTCTTCCAGATAAAACGTGTCGTGCATGGAGCGAGCCGGATGATTTTCCGGCTGGTTGAGCGCTGTGAAGTTGTAGTAATCGGATTCGATTTCCGGGCCGTCAGCCACCGCGAAGCCCATGGTTTTGAACAGCGCCTCGACGCGCTCCAGCGTGCGCGTGACGGGATGCAAGCCGCCGACGCCCAAACCGCGGCCGGGCAGCGTTACATCCAGCGCCTCCTGTGCCAGCTGCGCTTCGAGTTGTTTGGTTTTGAGTTGATTGCGCCGCACTTCCAGCGCCGCTTCCAGGGTTTCCTTGGCCCGATTGATGCGGTGGCCCACGGCAGGCCGCTCTGCGGCGGGGAGCTTGCCCAGGCTCTTCAGAAGCTCGGTGAGCGCGCCGGATTTGCCAAGATAGCGCGCCTTGACCTGCTCCAGTTCCGCGGCATCGTCAGTCGCGGCGAACCGGGCTAAGGCTTCTTTGAGAATGGCATCCAGGTTCTTCATATTCAGCAGGCAAGGCAACCTGCGGTGACAAGAATGAAAGAAAGGCCAAGCAAGCGGCCTCTTTCCGCTTGCAAACTTAACTGCCGAGGCCGGCTTTCGCCTGTTCCGCGATTCGGGCAAACGCCGGCTTATCGGAAACAGCGAGGTCAGCCAGCACTTTGCGGTCGAGCTCGATCGCCGCTTTCTTCAAGCCGCTCATGAAGCGGCTGTAAGTAAGCCCGTGTTCGCGCGCCGCGGCGTTGATGCGCGCAATCCATAGCGCACGGAACTGGCGTTTTTGATTCCGCCGGTCGCGATAGGCATACTGCCCCGCTTTCATCACTGCTTCTTTGGCGACGCGGTAGACGTTCTTGCGGCGGCCGCGAAACCCCTTGGCTTGCGAGAATAATTTCTTGTGGCGCGCGCGCGCCGTTACACCCCGTTTAACTCTTGGCATGGCGGCTCTCCTCAGCCGTACGGCAACATGGCGCGCACCGACGCCTGGTCGCTGGAATGCACGCCGGTGCTGCCTCGCAACTGGCGTTTATTCTTGGTGGTTCTTTTAGTCAGAATGTGGCGCTTGAACGCCTGCGAGCGCTTGATGCTGCCGCTTCCGCGTACTTTAAAGCGCTTGGCAGCCGCTTTCTTGGTCTTCATCTTGGGCATGACTACTCCTGTTTTAGCCTGGCGCGGGGTGATTTCCGGAAGGAATGCTTTTAAAACCCCGACACCACTTGTTCTATCGCAGCTGACCCGCGGAGACGCCGTGACGCAGAGAAAACAAAAACAACTCAAAAATTCAAAACGCCGGCATTAAATCCGCAATTTCTCTGCGCCTCTGCGGTAAAAGCTACTTCTTCTTCGGCGACAGCACCATCACCATCTGCCGCCCTTCCATCTTGGGAAACTGCTCGACCACCCCGTAGCTGTCGAGATCCGTCTGCACCCGCTGCAGCAGCCGGATGCCGAATTCCTGGTGCGCCATCTCGCGGCCGCGGAAACGCAGCGTCACCTTGGTCTTATCGCCCTCTTCCAGGAAGCGGATGAGGTTGCGCAACTTGATCTGGTAATCGCCTTCGCTGGTGCCGGGGCGGAACTTGATTTCCTTGACCTGGATCTGCTTTTGCTTGAGCTTGGCTTCGTGTTTTTTCTTGGCTTCGCGGTACTTGTACTTGCCGAAATCCATCAGCCGGCACACTGGCGGCTTCGCCAGCGGCGCGATTTCCACCAGATCGGTCTCGGCTTCCTCCGCCATGGTATTGGCGGCCGCTATACTAACGATGCCAATTTGCTCGCCTTTGGCGCCAATCAGACGAACTTCGGGCGCATTAATCTCGCCGTTGATTCGCAGCTCTTTTTCCTGAGCGATACAGCCCCCAAGTCAATTAAAAATTAAGCCGCGCCGCCCTTAAGCGAGGTCTCGGATTGAAGGCGTTCGATGAACGCCTGCAGAGACATCTGACCCAGGTCTTGCCCGGATCGGGCACGCACGGCAACCTTTTGCGCCACCACTTCCTTGTCACCCACGATGACCTGGTAGGGCAGCTTTTGCAAACTATGTTCGCGAATTTTATAGCTTATCTTTTCATTTCTCAAGTCGCATTCGGCCCGAAAGCCCGCTTTTTTAAGCCCTTCGGCGACCTTTTGGGCATATTGAGCCTGCCCTTCGGAAATATTCATCACCATGAGCTGCACCGGCGCCAGCCACAGCGGCAGCGCCCCGGCGTAGTGCTCAAGCAGAATGCCGATAAAGCGTTCCATCGAGCCCAGAACCGCCCGGTGCAGCATCACCGGCACCTGCCGGCTGCTGTTTTCGTCCACGTACTCCGCGCCCAGCCGCGCCGGCATGGAAAAATCAAGCTGCACGGTGCCGCATTGCCACACGCGCCCCAAACAATCCTTGAGCGAAAACTCAATTTTCGGGCCATAGAACGCGCCTTCGCCCGGCTGCAGTTCCCATCGCAATCTTGTGCTGTTAAGCGCGGCATCCAAGGCTTTTTCCGCCTTGTCCCACAGTTCCTCGGCGCCGACGCGCTTCGGCGGGCGGATAGAAAGCTTCACCAGAATTTCGTTGAAGCCGAAATCGGCGTACACCAGCTGCAACAGATCGATGAAGTTCGAGACCTCGTCCTGAATCTGCGCTTCGGTGCAGAAAATATGCGCATCGTCCTGGGTAAAAGCGCGCACGCGCATCAGCCCATGCAGCGCGCCGGAGGGCTCATTACGATGGCAGGAACCGAATTCCGCCAGGCGCAGGGGCAAATCGCGGTAGCTCTTCAGCCCCTGGTTGAAAATCTGCACATGTCCTGGGCAATTCATCGGCTTTACCGCGTAAACGCGCTTTTCCGATTCGGTGGTGAACATGTACTCGCGGAACATTTCCCAGTGTCCGGATTTTTCCCATAGGCTACGGTCGAGAATTTGCGGGCAGCATACTTCTTGATAGCCGTTGTCGCGGAATATTCTGCGCATGTATTGCTCGATGATCTGGTAAATCACCCAGCCCCTGGGATGCCAGAACACCATCCCCGGCGCTTCGTCCTGGGTGTGAAACAGGTCGAGAGCTTTGCCTAACTTGCGATGGTCGCGCTTTTCCGCTTCCTCCAGCCGGTGCAGGTAAGCGTCCTGCTCTTCTTTTTCGGTCCAGGCAGTGCCGTAAATCCTTTGCAGCATTTCATTGCGCGAATCGCCGCGCCAGTAGGCACCCGCCACCCGCATGAGCTTGAATACCTTGAGCTTGCCGGTGGAAGGTACGTGGGGCCCGCGGCAAAGATCGATGAAGTTATCCTGCCCGTAGAGCGAAATGGGCTCGCCATCGGGAATCGAGGCGATGATTTCCGCCTTGTAGTGCTCGCCCAGATTTTTGAAAAATTCAACCGCCGCGTCGCGCGGCATGACCTGGCGCTTGACTTGAATGTCGCGCTTGGCGATTTCCGCCATGCGCTTTTCTATCGCCTGCAGGTCTTCCGGGGTAAACGGGCGCTTGTAGGAAAAATCGTAATAAAAACCGTCTTCAATCACCGGCCCGATGGTCACTTGCGCATCGGGAAACAATTCCTTGACTGCGTGCGCGAGCAAATGCGCGGTGGAGTGGCGGATGATTTCCAGCCCGTCTTTATCCTTGTCGGTGACAATCGCAACTTCGCTGTCCTTCTCGATTACAAACGAGGTATCGACCGGCTTGCCGTTCACTCTTCCGGCGAGCGCGGCGCGCGCCAGTCCGCTGCCTATGCTGGCCGCGACTTCGGCGACCGTCACGGGCCTATCGAACTTGCGCTCCGAACCGTCAGGTAAACGCACAACGGGCATGGCTAATCCACAAAACAAAAGTGCGGCCGCGCCGCACTCGTAAAAGCTGAAAGCCGCTATGCTCCCAGCTAAATTGGCAGGCGCGCTTGGATTCGAACCACTAAATGGGGGAACCGACGGTGCGCCGAGAGAAATAGTATCATAGGCTTAACAAAAACGCTGCCCCAGCATTGCCCCTGATTTCCCCGAACTTGACCTAAAATACAGGGCGACTCAGGAGCAGCCCGCCCGAAGCAACGTGCGTCGATGATCGTGGAAAAGTTACGCCTGTGAATCTCGGGCGTTATTCTCCACGAACCAGACAGACTCGGCGGTGAGCGCCTTCAGGTTTTGCGCGTTTTTACCTCAGGTCTGCGCCGGCGGTAGCGCTTCAGCTCAACCGTTCATAGCGGTCTTTAAAGTCTAAAGCTGTTGCGCAAAAAAAGCGGCGGGAAGTGCCCCGCCGCGTGCCGGTTAGGCTAATTCATGCGCTTAATGGCCAATCCATTCATTTACGCCGACTTCACCGAGATGCTTCTTGTCCATCTTTTCCCATACCTTCTCGTAGTAGGCCATGAATTCTGCCTTGCTTATCTTGCTATCTTTATTGGTATCCATCATGTGCATCATCTTCATGCTGCGCATGCCTTTCCCGGGGTAGGCATAACCGCTTGCCCCCCACCATGCTTCAGGGCCGGTAGACTCCTCGCGCGCATAGGAAACACCCATGAACGAAGTCGTCACAATCGCAGCCAAAAGCGCCATACGTACCGATTTCATCATTTCTTGTTACCTCCTGGAAAGTTGATCAACATTGCAGAGCCCCTGCGGATTGCCCCGCGAACGGCCTGCGCCATTGAACGCATTCAAACTCTGCAAAACACGTTCGCTTCCTAGTCTAACATGCCTACTTCAATGCAATGTTGCGCCAAGTTAAAAGTTTTATCAACGGAGGGCGGTGGGGCGACGGATCATTCATGGTGGGCCAGGGTTTCGCAGCCTGCGGCTGCAGGCTCAGGCCCACCGGCTGGTAGACGCCGTAGTGTACCAGAAACTCGCTCTGAATACGGTAGGCCTCGCGCTCCATTTATTGTCATGGCGAATCGGGGATAAAAAAGCGGCTTGAGCGCGATCTGCAACGACCGATCGCCCAAGCCGGCAAGACGGCTTATTGCTTAAGGAGGACCATGCCGCAAAACTTAAACACGGGAGCGTCAGTTTGCCCACGTGAAGAAAACCGCGGGAACAGCCGCGCAACAAACCGAGACCAGCAAATTGCACAGCCACTTAAGAAGAAAACGGCAGCGTGGCAAGTGAATGCGTTGATCTCCGCGACCTGGAATCAAAATGTAAACGCCGGAGGTTATTGGTAGGCGCGATTGGACTCGAACCAACGACCCCCACCATGTCAAGGTGATGCTCTAACCAGCTGAGCTACGCGCCTAAGAAACATAAATTCTAACTGAAAGGCGTGCCGCCTTCAAACCGCATCATCGGTCACCGCAGGATTGCGAGGTCGGGTTTTCGCCATTTTCCACAGCATCCACGCGCCGAAGGCAATTGAACCCCACATCACCAAAAAGGCGATGAGTCGCGTGAATGCGGCAAAGCGAGTGTCCCAAGCGAGAAGATGAAGTGTGGAAAGCATGTAGTGCCAGTCGTGGATGACGTCGCCCCCGCCGCCGACCGAGACCAAGGGCAATTCCATGGCGCGGGCATCAGCCATGTAGATCGCGACATTATAGAAATTGATGGCGAGCCACGCGCCGCACACGGAAAGCGCAAAATAATCCGGCTGGCGCAGGAACATGACGGCGGCGCCGACCGGCGCGGCCAGCTGCAGCAGCGTGCCCCCCGCCACCATCAGAAACTCGAATCCAAAAAAACGGAACAGCAGATGGCCGGCTTCGTGTATGCCCAGATTCAAGCCGCCGAACAGGCTGGAATACAGCGGGTCGCGCAGATGTTCGATCCCGATCCAGGCGAGCCACAGCAAAAACAGCGCTCGCCCATACCAGAGGCGCCCTCGGCACCAGGTTTCAATTTCCTCGCGGAAGGCGCGCAGGAAACCCGTTTCTTCTTTCCGTTCCTGTTCCTGGATTGGCGCGGCTTTGAGCGAGGCTTCAACCTTGGCGTAAATCGCGCCGCAGCGCGGGCATTCGGTTTCAGGCGCGGCGTCACCGGCTTTCCACTGGTAGCCGCATTTGATGCAGAGTTTTTCTAGGGGCATGGATTAGACAGCGCCCTAAAATTGTGTGAGCAATTTTTCGTATTCACTGTGAGGGCCGATCCAAAACCAAATAACCGTATCTACACACAGCACACCCACCGCGCGCCAGTTCAGGTCTATACGAACGAATAAACCGGAAGAGTAGTGTGAACCTTTTTGAACCGGAGAGATGGGTGTCCAGGATTGTCTGCCCAGAGGCGATAGGCAGTGCGGGCTTTCGCTTGAACAGCTTCAGGAGCAGCCGCGAGAAGTTGACGGAATTTCTGAGTGGTTTGCGACTGCACCAGCTCTAAAGGGGTTGAGTGCGCCCGGCCAGGTATTCGGCAAGCGCTTCCTCGGAAAGCTTAGCCAGTACATCCTGAGACTTAGCAAAGGATTCCGACCAACGGCGCTCCGAAGCAAGCTCCTCCAATAGGATAGCCGCCAACACATCCTGTTCGGGCGCGGGAAGCTTGGCGACTTCGCTTAGCGCTTTCTTAAGCAATTGTGTCATGGTGATGCTCCAAAGATCTGAACTCTAATATTACTCCATACGACATGCGCGGTCTAACGTCGCGCCAAGCGGCGCGCCGCAGTGCGGGCATTCGCTTTCAGGCGCGGCGTCGCCGGGTTTCCGCTGGTAGCCGCATTTGACGCAGAGTTTTTCCACGGACTATTTACTTTTTTTACACATCAATGCTGATATTTCAAGACCTGACCGCTTTTTCTCCTTCTTCGGCGACCTAACGACTGAGTTAACCGGCGCCCGCGGAGGGACACGAAGTGCCGCCGACCGGCGTACGTGTTGAACGAATAGTTAGATCTCGCCCTTTCCCGAAGAGCCCTTATTGTTTCTGCGCTACCACTCGGCCCTCGGAGTTGACATATACACGGTAACGGTTCCCGTCCTGGCATGATGCAATGTAGTCGTTGTCGTCTTGCCGTTTGACGCTGACGACCTGGCCACATGGCAAACCGTGCAATGCGATCACGGCCGTCAGATCCTTGCTGAGCGATGCGTCATCAGCAGCGAGCGCGGACACGGCGAAGAACGTCGCCATCAAAATCATCAGGGCCCAACCCGTCATACGTTTGCTCATAGCTTCTCCTGCCGTCAGATTAGATAGTTGCGAACTTTGCCGGATCCGCAAGAATACTCCAGATCGCTTCGCGCGAGGTCACGATCGCCGCTGCCAACGATGGGTCGCTGTCCTGCAGGAGAGAAAGCACCTTGAGGAGCAGCAGATCATACGGTTGCCGGAGCTCGGCCAGAGTGGTTTTGACCCTCCCTTGGTAAAATGCCCGGAATTGATTCAGCAGGTCATCGACCTGATTCTTGAGCGTGATCTTGGTGAATACGCCGATGGCTTTGGTTTCTTTCAGACGCTTTTCCAGAGATGCCAAGTCCAGCGGCGGTGACGCCTTCTGCTTCCCAAGGTCTGGAGTGATGCTGTCCTTCTTCGGGAGCTGCGCGGTGGGCAAGGGGGACGGGGGGACCTTCGCAGGGGTCTTCGCGCCGGGCGAGTCGGGCTTGGTTACGTTCTGGCCTGTGGAACGGGTCGTGGACGGCGTGGCCGGACGACCCGTCGGTTCAACCGCAGCGGCCCCATCCTGCGGCGCACCGGCCTGAGGCGGCTGGCTCGGCGACGTGGCCGGACTGACCACCGGCGCCAGGGCTTCGGCCCCACCCTGCGGCGCACCGCTCTGGGGCCCCGCGTCCGGCGCCGCGGGCTTTACGCCGGCACAGCCCGCCGTCAGGAGAACGAAGAGGAGTCCGACAATGGGCGCTACGCGCATCAACTGTTCTTCAGCACGACTCTCAACAGAACTGTCACTCATACGTCCTTCCAGTTCCCACTCATCTGTGTCTCCCGAGTTCTAACGACCAGCGTCAGCGGGGCGCCGGCACGATGCTACCAAAGCTGAAGGAGGCTGATCGGCGCGTCGGTTTCGACGGCACGCTTGGGTGGCAAGCGCCTGCGTTCACAAATCCTCTGGTGTCAACCCCGTGCACTTTGCAATGCGGGCGAGCATTCGAGGCCCAATTTCCTCTCCGTCGTGAAACGCGAAGACGAAATCGGCGATCCAGGACGGGAGAGAGTCTTATGTGACCCGGACTGGCGCTTGAGAGTCCAGCCAATCCGAAACAGCGCGGCGAGTTACACGCCGGGCCTTCGACGAAGGCCATGCCGTCATGCAGACGTGATGGCGATGGAGATGGGTTGGGGTCCGGCTTCGTTGTGCTCAAGCCGCTCGGCGAGAACCCGCAACGCAAGCACCTCGGCCTTCGCCATTGCTTCGTGGGGTGTAGCGCCATAGGCAAGAACTCCCGGCAGCTCGGGCACTTCGGCAAGCCACCGCCCATCGTCTTCGCGTTCGTGCTCAATAGTGAAATTCATGGGTATCTCCGCGTTGGCTGCTATTTTACGCCCATTAGGGTATTGCTACCTAAAGCCTGGATTAAGCCGCAACGCGGGCATTCGTTTCAGGCGCGGTGTCGCTTGGTTTCCGCTGATAGTCGCATATTCAGAGATATCTTCGAACCGTGGAACAGTACTGCCGATAGGTCTCACCAAACTTCTGCTCGAGGTAGCGCTCCTCGCGCAGGACAACCCCGCGATGCATGAGGATGAGAAGCGGGACTAGCACGACAATGCCCCACCACGTATTGACGGCCAAGGTGAGTCCGAAGTAGAGGAGCGTTAGGGCCATATAGAGGGGATTGCGGGAGAAGCGAAACGGGCCGGATGTGACAATGGCCGTGGTGGGGAGCGAGGGATTCACGTTCGTACCTGCCGCCTGCAACGCTCTTCTTCCCCATATTGCGATCCCAACGCCAAGCATGACCAACGCGAGGCCGGGCCAGAGAGCAACGGCGCGGCCAAAGATTGGCATCGGCCAGAACCAATGAAGTGCAAGAACAACGGCAAACGCGATGCCGTAGAGCAACGGCGGGAACGCGATTACGCCAGGGTTATCTCTTTGTGTCATTGCACTATCTCCCTAGACGCCCAACGTGCCGTTCAGCGGCGCGCCGCAGTGCGGGCATTCAGTTTCAAGCGCGGTGTCGCCGGGTTTTCGCTGGTAGCCGCATTTGATGCAGAGTTTTTCCACGGTCAATTTACTTTTTTACATCAATGCTGATATTTCAAGACCTGCCCTGTTACCACCTAGCGTCAGCCGCGCCCGTTCGCGAGCATCGGCTGCACGCAAGGGTTAGCCCTCATGCTATCGATTTGCAAGCCGACGTAGCGGCTCCGAGTACATGTCAATAAGGGCATGCAATGGATCCGCGTCTTGGTAGAAAACTGCGGAATCATATCCGCGTTGTTGGGTAAGACCCGTCGCTTCGCGAACAGTCTTGAGCGCGCCGCGCCCCACCTGTCGTTTCCAACCAGGAAAGCCTATTTGAGCAAGTCGTATTTCGCGAGTCACGGCCGGACCGACAATCCCAAGATATTTGTGTCGCGTTTCAACGCGAACGACATTAATGAAATTTCCACTTGGATTAGCAAGGCCAAAGCTATACTTCCGCAACAGTTGATTGAGCTGATGGTAGGTGACTGTGTAGTATCGTCCATCAATTTGTCGAGTATTTCGCTTAAGAAAGTCAGCGATGAATAGCACCTCACTGTCTTCTTCCTCGCGGGAGAGTTCCCTATATCTGGCGTATTTGGCCAAGCGATTATCGGCAACTTCGACCACAAAATTCTCGAATTCCTTCTGTCTTATTTTAGGAATCCGGTGCAACTTGTCCAGTTGATACAAAGTTACCAAAAGTGCAGTGCGCTTGTTCGCGTCGTGAAAAGGATGGTCTTTCACCAGTCCAAACATAAGCGTGGCGCATTTTTCGTACGGTTCTGGCCACTTTTCCTTGCCGCCAAAGGTTATGAATTGGCGATAAATGGCGGAGTGCAGGAGATTTTGATCCCGAGGACCCACTCCACCAATTCCGTAATCACTCTCTATGAAAAAGTCCGCGATCAAGAAGTGCGCCCGCAGGACCTCGTGAAGCCCAACCGTATAGCGAGATGTGTAGGGATCCTCTGCGCCGACAAGTTTTAGCCAGCGGGTATACTCCCTTTCAATTTCCCCGTGGAGGAACTCCATCCGGTTTTTTCTGAGGGCTAACGCATTAGCTCAGGGGGCCGCTTTAGCGGCGTCCCCTGCAGCGCCCGGTTGGGCGGCAATAAACCCCCGGGCCTGCTGTAGAAACTCGGCGAGACTGGCTTGTTGTTTCTCAATTGCTTCCTCAATTATCTGCAGATACGTGGCTTCATCAATGGGTAAATCAAGCTCGGTCCGGACAGCGACGATAACTGGAACTAACAGGCGGCTGAGTTTCGTCGTCTCGGAGATGCACTCTTTCATGTACTCCAGCTGGGTGGCATACAGCGTCGCGGCAAGGGCCTCTCGCTGTTTACTCGACTCGGCTACGCGCCTCTGTTCGAAGTCGAAATTATCCTGTATTACTTTCCAACGACGCTGATCCGTTGCTCCTTCCAGGTTGTATTGTTTCATCAACTCGAGCATACGGTCACGTTCATTGGCAAAGCCGACAATCTGCCGATCGAGCATAGTGAGTTGTTGTTTCTGAAAACCCAAAGGAACCCGTTTCGCAAAAAGCCTCAGATAAACAGCACCGAGCTCACCAGAAAAGCGGGCCAAAGCCCTTGCGGTCTCCTCCTGTGCGATGACGTGAATCTTCGCTATAGCCGGAGCCTTTTCAAGGTATGTCTCTGTAATTTTGTCGTGCGCGATCTCCAAATTAGCGAACTTCGTTACCGAGATAAACCCCGCAAAGATCGCCTCCGCGGCTGCTAGGTAGACCTCCTTGCGTAAGGATAACTCTCGATCCCGATTCTTGAGATCTCGATCATGGGCGAGCTGTGCCCGCAACCTTCTATCGTTGGCGCGGTTGGTCAAGACAACCCCGCCGAGGGAGAAAAAGGAGCCGACCACGACGCCCCAAAAAAGTGGTGGGATCCTTTCGAAGAGATCCAAGAGTGCCGCGAACCAGTTCATTTTGATGCCCAACTAGATATAGACACCCGAAAAGGTGTAATTAATTGCATCAAATGCAGCATGATTTTGTCATCCTACGTCAAAATCAAGACGTTATGCGAGTGCAGCTTTAAAAGATTTCGGACAAATACACCTCAAAGGACCTGCTCTATAGACACGCCAAATCACGGTACTATTGGTATCAGAAATATTGAGATCAGGTCTTGCAACATAAGTTTGCCATGAGTTTATCTCTTTTGTTGACGACTTCGTTCACCGTGGGGTAGTGCGGCTTTAGATGCGTCTCTATCCGTGCGGCAAGGATTGTACTTAGGCTACTTTTTACCCACCATGTCCTGTGGTTTCACCCACTGGTCGAACTGTTTGGCGGTGACAAAACCGAGCGCGATAGCCGCATCGCGCAAGCTTATTCCTTCCTGGTGCGCTTTCTTGGCGATTCTCGCCGCCTTGTCGTAGCCGATATGCGGATTCAATGCGGTGACCAGCATCAGTGAATTGTTCATGAGTTCATTGATGCGCTCGCGATTGGCTTCAATTCCCGCCGCGCAATTGTCGTTGAAGCTCTGCGCGCCGTCGGCAAGCAGCCGCGCGCTTTGCAGGAAATTGTGGATGATGAGCGGCTTGAACACGTTGAGCTCGAAATTGCCCGACGCCCCACCGATATTGATGGCCACGTCGTTGCCGAACACCTGGGCGCACAGCATGGTCATCGCTTCGGATTGTGTCGGGTTCACTTTTCCCGGCATGATGGAGCTGCCCGGCTCATTCTCGGGAATTTTGAGTTCGCCCAAGCCGGAACGCGGGCCGCTTGCCAGCCAGCGCACGTCGTTGGCGATTTTCATGAGTGACGCAGCGAGCGTTTTCAGCGCGCCGTGCGCGTGCACCAGCGCATCGTTGGCGGCAATCGCCTCGAACTTGTTGGGCGCGGAAACAAAAGGCAAGTCGGCTTCCTGCGCAAGTTCATTCGCAACCCGCACCGCAAACTCCGGATGCGCGTTAAGACCGGTGCCGACCGCCGTTCCGCCTAGCGCTAACTCGTATAAATGCGGCAGCGCCGCCTCGACATGCGCCAGGCCGTGATCGAGCTGCGAGACATAGCCGGAAAATTCCTGGCCGAGCGTCAAGGGTGTGGCATCCTGCAAATGCGTGCGGCCGATTTTGACGATGGCCTCGAACGCTTGCGCTTTCCGATTTAATGTATCGCGCAGTTTCTGGATGCTCGGTATCAGGCGATTGACCAGTGCCTGCGCCGCCGCGATGTGCATCGTGGTGGGAAACACATCGTTCGACGACTGGCCTTTATTCACGTCGTCATTGGGATGCACCAGCCGTTTTTCGCCGCGCTCGCCGCCGAGCAATTCCGAGGCGCAGTTCGCCAACACCTCGTTCATGTTCATGTTGGTCTGCGTGCCGGAACCGGTCTGCCACACCACCAGCGGAAATTCCTGGTCATGGCGGCCTTCGATGACTTCATCCGCCGCGTTGATAATCGCTTCGGCCTTTTTGGCGTCGAGCAGCTTAAGCTCGCGATTCACCTTGGCGCAGCAGCGCTTCACCAGCGCCAGCGCGTGAATAAGGTCCAGCGGCATGCGCTCGCCGGAAATCCTGAAATTCTCCAGGCTGCGCTGCGTCTGCGCGCCCCATAGCTTTTCCGCCGGCACCTGAATTTCGCCGAAGGTGTCACGCTCGGTGCGGAACTTGCCCATTACCCTCTCCAAAGAATGCGCTTGATGAGATTATAGCTTCTGGCGCGGTCCGGTTCGTTTTAAATAATGGCCGGAATAGATAAATCAACCTCGTCAGCTGCTTCCGCCATCACCACTAGGATAAGGCGTCGCCCGCGCCGCCCGCTTCGGCGCTTGGCCAGGATTGCCAGTAGCGGCGGCGCTCGGCACGGTAAGGCCGTACCGTAACGCCGCGCGAATCGAAATCCAGCGTGAGCGCCCCGTCCAAATCGGAGCGGTAAATTTTGCCGCCGAGTGTCTTATAACGCTCCACCACTTCGGGTTTCGGGTGGCCGAATGAGTTGCGGTAGCCCACGGTGAAAATCACGTTTTTGGGTCTGACTTTCTCGATAAAAATTTCAGACGAAGAAGTCTTGCTGCCATGATGCGGCGCGACCAGCACGTCCGCTTGCAGCTGTTCCGGGGCACGCTTGAGCAACTCCTCTTCAGAGCGTTTTTCGATGTCCGCGGGCAGCAGCACGGCGCCGTAACGGCTGGTGATTTTCAGCACACAGCCGCGCGCATTAGTTTTGAGTTTTGCGTTCTGATAGCTTGATAATTCGGGATGCAGCATGTCGAAACGCACGCCGTCCCATTCCCACGCTTGCCCGGCGTAACAAGTCAGCGACCGCCGCGCATGAGTTTGGATTGGATGCTCCGCCGAAAGAGACGAAGCGAACCAGTCCACCGGCAGACTGTCCAGCACCGAAATCGCGCCGCCGCTGTGATCGCTGTCGGCGTGGGTGACGATGACACCGTCGAGACTTTTGATCCCCGCCGCACGCAAATAAGGCACGATGATACGGTTGCCGCTGTCGGTTTCCGAGGAAAAAGCCGGCCCGGTGTCGTAGAGCAGCGCGTGGTTCCGTGTTCTCGCCACTACCGCCAGTCCCTGCCCCACGTCCAGAACGGTAAGCTGTAATTCATCCGGCTCCGGCGCGACAGGCGCGAGCAAAAACAGCGGCAGCAAGCCGGCGCAGCCCAGCCAGCGCGCGGGAAAACCGCGCGGCATCAGCAGCCACACTACACCGGCCACTCCCGCGACGGCTGCCCACGCAGGCGGCGCGTGCTGCTGCCAAACCGCGTCGGGCAACGCGCTCATCCATGTAAGCCCAACCATCAGCCACTGCATGATGAGATGCGCCGCAGGCAAAAGGAAATCGAGCAGCGGCAGGCTGCCTAACAAGGTCAGCGGCACCACGATGAAGCTCACCACGGGAATGGCGACCGCATTGGCGAGCGGCGAAATCAGCGAGACCTGCTGGAACAGTATGAGCAGTAAAGGTGTGAGCCCCAGCGTCACCGCCCATTGCACGCGCCCCCAGGTGGCAAGCCAATGCGATTGGCCCACGCGCCCGGTGGTGACGAAAAAAATCGCCGCGACCGCGCCGAAGGAAAGCCAGAATCCCGGCGCCAGCACCGCCCAGGGGTCGAACAATGTCACGACAAACAGCGCGATGCACAGCGCTAGCGAAGCGGAACTCTGTCTGCCGAACCACAATGCCACCGCCACCACTGAAAGCATATACACGGTGCGCTGCGCCGGCACCGCAAATCCCGCCAGCAGCGCATAAGCTAATGCGGCAAGCGCACCAGCCACCACCGCCGCCTTGCGTGCCGGCAACCACAAACTGAGCCGCGGCACGAGTGTCCACAGCAGGTAAGCCAGGCCCAGCACCAGGCTTGCGACCATGGTTACATGCAGGCCGGAAATGCTCATCAGGTGATTCACGCCGGTGCGCGTGAAAATTTTCCACTGCGATTGCGGAATCGCCTGCTGGTCGCCGATGGCCAGCGCCGTGAGCACGCCGGCATAAGGTTCCTGCGGCAGTTCTTGCCGCAAATGCTCGCGCACCGCTTCCCGCATGCGTTCCACCAGATAAGAGGGGCGCGCAACGCTTTCGGCAATCAGCGCATTCCCGGCGAATTCGCGCACATAGCCGGTGGCGCGAATGTTGCGCTCTAAAAGCCACGCTTCGTAATCGAAACCGTGCGGATTGGCGTTGCCGTGCGGGCGCTTCAGGCGCACCGTCAACTGCCAGCGCTCGCCCGGGTGCAGTTGCGGCAGAGGTTTTCCCGGCTGCCTGCGGTCCTGGTACCAGGTCAATGAAATATGCGCCGGCACTTTCGCCTGCTGCGTCTGTATTTCCTCGACATCCAGCTCGAAACGCATGCCGCGTTCATTTTCCTGCGGCAGACTCGCCACCACGCCGCTCAAGCGGATGTCTTTGCCTTCCCATTCGGCAGGCAAGGCATCGGCAAGCCGGGCCTGCGCCAGCCACGCCGCCCAGAAAAAACCGGCGCCGAGAAAAAACAGGTTGAGCAGAACTGCGCGAGCGTAACGTGGCCCGTTCCCCTGTCTGAAGTAAAAGAAAACAGCGGTCACCAGCAAAACCGGCAACCCGCACGCCCAAGACCAATCAGGCAACTGCGCCTGGTTTTGCAACAGCCAGACGCCGCAGATAAATAAAAGAATATTCAGTCGCATTGTAGGAACCTCTGATTAAGTCCCCCGCGGATTGCGTTGCTGGCAAAATGCGGATGGATGCAAGGCGCGCGACGAAGGTGCCTAGCCGTAGCTTAAGCACGAGGAGCGCAACGCCGCAGACGCCGCATTTTGCCGCAACCCGAAGGGACGGCTGCCGCGACACGGTCAGCGAAGCTTGGGGTGCGGGAGCGGCAGCAATAGCGCCCCGTTTCACAATGTTTCTTGCAGCAGCATGCGCCCCTTCCCGCTCCACGCTGCGCGAGTCCGAGTCCGGGGCGCTTTTCGTGCGCATAGCGTTGTTGTTCGTCACTGGTTTGGCCTCCACCAAACGGCGTTCCTCACGCCTCGCTCTGCACCCGGATTGCACGCCGTCGCAACCGCGTAGGACTTAATCAGAGGTTCCCTGCATCACCTACACGCGCTCATTGCTTTGCGGTAAAGTGCAAAAGACATTTATCTCAAGAAGCCGCCGTGCTACCCAAGTTTTTCAGAAAATACCTGCCCAGCGCCGAGAGTATCAGGGAAAACCGCTTTATCGGCCGCTTTTCCGCTTTGCAACACCCGAATCTCTGGCACTTGAACCGGCATGCGGTGGCCGGCGGTGTGGCGGCGGGCTTGTTTACCGGATTAATCCCCGGCAGCAATCCGGTGCAATTCACCGCCGCGGCGCTGGCCGCCGTTATTTTCCGCGTCAACTTGCCGGTTGCGGTATTCGTTACGTTTTACACCAATCCGTTTACCATCGTGCCGCTTTACTTTCTGGCCTACAAGCTCGGGGCATTTTTCATCGGCCAGAATAACGGCAATCTGCCGCAGCACGAACTGAATCTGTGGGATTTACCGCTCACCGATTGGATATCCGCGCTCATCCACTGGGCGGCCGCCATGGGCAAGCCACTGGCTTTAGGGCTTATCCTGCTGGCGCTGCTGTTTGCCGCAATGGGCTATGTGGCCGTCCAACTGGCATGGCGTGCATACATCATGCTACAGTGGCGTAAAAGAAAAATGCGGCGGAGCACGGCACACTGATTTTCTCACTCATGACCACCCCAACTCATTGGAAACAGGCAAGCCAGGAGCTCGCGCAACGCGACAGCGTGCTCAGGCGCCTGATTAAAATTCACCGCGGCCTTGTTATGCGCAGCCGCGGCGATGCTTTCATGACTCTGGCGCGCTCCATCGTCGGTCAGCAAATCTCGTTGAAGGCGGCGGAAACGGTGTGGGAAAAACTGGTCTCCACGGTGCCGGCAATCAGCGCGCAGCATATTACCGGAGTGGAAAACGCTGCACTTCGCAACTGCGGGCTTTCCAGCAAAAAAGTGTCATGCCTGCAGGACCTCGCCCATCGTCTTATCAACGGCTCGCTCAATGTGGCGAACTGGGAGCGCCTTAGTGACGAGGAACTCGTCGCCGATCTTATCCAGGTAAAAGGCATTGGGCGCTGGACCGCCGACATGTTTCTGATTTTTTATATGATGCGCCCTGACGTGCTGCCGCTCGACGATATCGGCTTGCAGCGCGCGATGAGCATGCACTACAACAAAAACCGGCCTTTGAGCAAACTCAAGATGCGCGCCATCGCCAAAGACTGGGTACCGTGGCGCTCGGTCGCTACCTGGTATTTGTGGCGAAGCCTCGACCCGATTCCGGTGGAGTATTGACGGCAATACCGCTTACACACCGTCAAAAAACAGGACCCTTACGATGAAATACAGGCCGAGCGCCATGAAGGCATAAGTCATGAAATTGCCGAACTTGCTTTTCTTCTCAAGCACGCCCGAGAACAATGCTTTGCCCAGCAAGAACACGCCGATCAGCACCGGGATAGTCAAGATGGAATAGTTCAATTGCAAGTCCCACACCCGGCTTACCGCCTGCACCAGCCAGCCCTCGGGCCTGAAAATCTTGTAAGCCAGCCCCACCACCCCCGCGAGCGCGAGGATGAAGCACACCAGCGCGATGGTGAATTTAATAACTTGACGGGTTTGTTGATCCATTCACACACCTTCGGTTCCGGCGGCGGTGGCGGCAACCGCTTGCGCATAGAAACCGTCGCAACTCTACTCGCAAACGCTTGATGCCGCAAGCATAAGCCCCGTTTACCGATCGATATTCATCTCTTTCCTAACCATCAACCAAGCACCCCATCCACCAGCCGCAAGACGCGTTCCGCCTTCGCCGCCAGATCATGGTCGTGGGTGACAATGACGAAGCTGGTGCCGAGGCTGCGGTTAAGCTCGAGCATCAGCTCGAGCACGCTTTCGGCGTTGTGCCGGTCGAGGTTGCCGGTCGGTTCGTCCGCGAGCACGCATGCAGGCTTGGTCACCAATGCGCGCGCCACGGCCGCACGCTGGCGCTCGCCCCCCGATAGCTCACCCGGACGATGGTTGAGCCGGTGGCTCAGGCCCACTTGTTGCAACACTTCCGAGGCGCGCCGGCTTGCGTCTGCCGTGGACAGGCCACGGATGAGCAGCGGCATCGCCACGTTTTCCAGCGCGGAGAATTCCGCAAGCAGGTGATGAAACTGGTAAACAAAGCCCAGCGACTGGTTGCGGGTCCTGCCGCGCTCCGCGTCGCTCAGGTGCTGGATATCCTGCCCGTTGATCAGCACTACGCCGGAAGTCGCATCATCCAATCCGCCGAGCAGATGCAAAAGCGTGCTTTTGCCCGAGCCGGAGGCACCGACGATGGCCACGCGTTCACCGTGGCCGACTTCGAGATTCACTCCGAGCAGCACTGGCACTTCCAGCTTGCCCTGGTAATAAGACTTCTGCAGATTGCGGCAGGATAAAACCGTTTCACTCATGTCCTGAATCCCGAATCCCAAATCCTGAATCATCATTCATAGCGCAACGCTTCCGCCGGATTGCTCCGCGCCGCGCGCCAGCTGGGATATAAAGTCGCCAGCAGGCACAGCGCGAACGAGACCACGGCAATCACCGCCACGTCCCAGAATTCCACGTCGGACGGCAATTCGCTGATGTAGTACACATCCTTGGCGAGGAATTTGACGCCGATGAGGTTCTCGATGAACGGCACCACCACGTCGATGTTAAGCGCCAGAGCCACGCCGCCGATGAGGCCGAGCAGCGTGCCCAGAATACCAATCAACGTGCCTTGCACGATGAAGATTTTCATGATGCTGCGCGGGCTTGCGCCGAGGGTGCGCAGGATCGCGATTTCCGATTGTTTGTCGGTCACCGCCATCACCAGCGTGGAGACGATATTAAACGCCGCCACCGCGACGATCAGTATCACCACGAAAAACATCATGCGCTTTTCAATCTGCACCGCGCGGTAAAAGTTGGCGTTAATGCGCGTCCAGTCGTTGATGTAGGCGTCCACCGTCAGCGTGTGTGCGAGCTCGTTTGCCACTCGCGGCGCCTCATACAAATCCTTGAGACGCAGCCGCACGCCGCTGACGTTGCCGTCGAAGCGGTAGAGCTTCTGCGCGTCTTCAAGATGAATCAGCGCCAGTCCCGCATCGTATTCATAGTGGCCGACCTCGAAAATGCCGACGACGGTAAACTGCTTGAGGCGCGGCAGAATTCCCGCCGGGGTTACTTGGCCCTGCGGCGCGATCAGCAGCACTTTGTCGCCCACGGTTGCGCCCAGAGTGCGGGCCAGATCCACGCCCAGCACAATGCCGAATCCCCCTGGGCGCAGCGCATCCAGCCGCCCCGTTTTCATGCGCCGGCCCAGATCCACCACCTGGTTTTCGTATTCCGGCAGTATGCCGCGCACGATGGTCCCCTTCACCGCCTGTTCGAACGAAAGCAAGCCCTGTTCGGCGACATACGGCGCGCTGGCGATGACTTGCGGGTTTTTCCCCGCTTCAGCGGCGACCTTGTGCCAGTCGTTGAGCTTGCCGTTCACGCCGCTCACCTGCACGTGTGACACCACGCCGAGGATGCGTTCGCGGATTTCCTTCTGAAAGCCGTTCATCACCGACATCACCGAAATCAGCACGGTGATGCCGAGTGCCATGCCGATGATGGAAATCAGCGAAATGAAGGAAACAAAATGATTGCGCCGCTTGGCGCGGCTGTAGCGGAGACCGATGAGGAGTTCGTAAGGCTGCACGCGGGCAATCCAGTTTGAACTGCGTGCAGTTTGCCACATTCCCGCCAACGACTCCATTGGCACCGCATGTTAAACTTTTCCGGACAACTCCAAACTCCGCATGCGCTGCCACCTTCTTATTCCCGCCCTGCTTAAGCCCGCCGCGTCAACCAACGGCCTGTATGAGAACTTATCCGCGCCCGCATTGCGCACACTGCTCGCCCGCGCCACCCCGGCCCGCGAATCGGAAGTAGATATGGAATCCTGGCTGTGCCATGCATTTGGTGCGGAAAAACAGCAAGACTGGCCGGTCGCCGCATTGGCGCTCGCGGCGGACGGCATCAATCCCGGCGCGGCTTATTGGTTGCGCGCCGACCCGGTAAATCTGCAAGTGGATCGCGGGCAATTGCTGCTGATGGACAGCCGCGTTTTCCCAATTGCACAAGATGAAGCAGATCAATTCATCCGCGTGCTCAACAGTCAGTTCGCCGACCGGGGTTATGTTTTTCAGGCGCCGCATCCGCAGCGCTGGTACCTGCGCCTGGATAAAGCCCCCAATCTGCAAACCTCGCCGCTTGATCGGGTGGTGGGTAAAAACGTGGATGATTTTCTGGCAATGGGCGCGGATGGCCTGCATTGGCAAGGCGTCTGCAACGAAGCGCAAATGCTGCTGCACGAGCATCCGCTCAACCAGGTACGCGAAGCGAGAGGCGAATTGCCCATCAACGGTGTCTGGCTGTGGGGAGGCGGCCATTTAGCCATGCTTTCCCGGAAACCTTTTACCCAGGTGTGGGCCGATGGGCATCTGCCGAGAAGTCTGGCGCTCGCCAGCGCCATACCTTGGGCTTCACTCCCTCCCAACGCGGAAAAATGGCTGAAGCAAATGCCGGTTCAAGACGAGCACTTGATTGTGCTCGATCAGCTGCAAGGCGCGGTGCTCTATCACGACCCCGGGCGCTGGCGTTCCGGGGTGAAAGAACTCGAAACTTCGTGGTTTGCGCCGCTGCTTGCCGCGCTCAAGCGTGGCCGGGTAGCGGCAATTATTATCGTTGCGGACGGCTCGTCGTTCAGCATCACGCGCAAAGACTCATGGAAATGGTGGCGGAGAAGCAGGCCGTTAGCCGAATATACGCATTAATAATGAGTGCGCCCAAAATCGTTTATCGCAGCTTTCCCCAACAGGCCTATCAAGCCCTGCTGGCGGAAGGCGTGCATCCGGTGCTCGCGCGCATTTACGCCGCGCGCGGGATCGTTGCCAAGGCACAGCTCGCCGGCGAGTTGTCAGGCCTCGCGGCTTGCGACCGGCTGAAAAACGCAACGCGCATGGCGCAGATCCTGGCTAACGCAATCGCGGCGAAAAAACGGCTGCTCATCATCGCCGATTACGATGCCGACGGCGCCACCGCCTGCGCGGTGGGCCTGCGCGCGCTGCGCGAATTCGGCGCCACTGTGGATTATCTCGTCCCCAACCGCTTTGAATACGGCTATGGCCTCACGCCGGAAATCGTGCGGCTCGCGGCGCAAACCAAGCGTCCCGATATATTGATCACGGTGGACAACGGAATTGCCTCGGTCGAAGGGGTTGCGGAAGCCGCAGGGCTGGGAATAGAAACGCTGATTACCGACCATCACCTGCCGGGAAGCACGCTGCCGCAGGCGGCCTCCATCGTGAACCCCAACCAGCCCGACTGCGGATTCCCCAGCAAAAACCTCGCCGGTGTCGGCGTGATGTTCTACGTGATGCTGGCGCTGCGCGCCGAATTGCGGCTGCGCGGCGCGTTTGCCGCGAAACCCGAGCCGAATCTTTCAACCCTGCTCGACTTGGTGGCGCTGGGCACGGTGGCGGATGTGGTGACGCTGGATGACAACAACCGCATTCTGGTGAGCCAGGGCCTGAAGCGCATACGCGCGGGGAAAGCCTGCGCCGGCGTGCAGGCGCTGTTCCGCGCCGCGGGACGGGATGCGCGCCGTGCTTCCACCTATGATCTCGGCTTCATGCTCGGACCGCGCCTTAACGCCGCGGGCAGGCTTTCCGACATGGCGCTCGGCATTTCATGCCTGCTCACTGATGACACCATCCGTGCCGAGGAAATCGCACGGCAACTGGATGCGCTTAACCGCGAGCGCCGGGAAATCGAGCAAGACATGCGGGAAGCGGCGCTGGCGGCGCTGGAAAAGATGGAATTCCGGGAAAGCTATAGCGTGTGTCTTTACGATCCGGGCTGGCATCAAGGCGTGATCGGGATTCTCGCCTCGCGCATCAAGGACCGGCTGCACCGGCCGGTGATTGCGTTTGCCAGAGGCAATGACGGCGAAATCAAGGGCTCGGGTCGCGCCATCAAGGGGCTGCATCTGCGCGATGCGCTGGATTTGGTGACCAAACGCCATCCCGGTTTGATTTTGAAATTCGGCGGGCACGCGGCGGCGGCGGGCCTGACGCTGTACGAAAAAGACTTCGAGTCGTTCGCCAGGATTTTCGAGGAAACCGTGCAGACCCTGCTCACACCCGCCGATCTGGAACAGGTGATTGAAATCGACGGGGCGCTGGAGGCGCAGGAACTGCACATCGAGTTCGCCCGCCTTTTGGAACACGAAATTTGGGGGCAGGGTTTCCCCGCCCCGCTCTTCGACGACGCCTTCACGGTGGAGAACCAGCGTGTCGTCGGTGAAAAGCACCTCAAACTCAAGCTGAGAAAAGCCGACCGCGTGCTTGAAGCCATGCTGTTCCAGCGCGCCGATCCTCTGCCCGATCGCATCCGCGCGGTTTTCCGTCTGACCGTGAACGAATACAACGGCCTGCAGACGCTGCAGCTCAATATCGAGCATTGGACGCCCGCGCCGTGATAAAATTCGCAAATCTCCAAGGAATGCATGATGGAAGCCGAACAACTCAATGCCATCGCCAACCGCCTGACCGACCTCGATGCCCGGGCGGCGGAACTGCGGAGGTATCTTTGACTTCGAGGCAAAACAAGAACGCCTGAGCGAAGTCGTCAAGTTTTCCGAAGATCCGGCTGTCTGGAGTGACAACAAGCGCGCCCAGGAACTCGGCAAAGAGCGCAAAGCGCTGGAAAACACGGTCGGCACGCTCTCAAGGCTCACACGATCGCTTTCCGATGCGCGCGAGCTGTTTGACATGGCGAAAGCGGAAAACGATGACGCCGCGCTGGAAAGCATACGCGCCGAGACGGTCGAGCTGGAACAGACCGTCGCCGAAATGGAATTCCGGCGCATGTTTTCCAATCCGATGGACCCCAACAATTGCTTTCTCATGATCCAGGCCGGCTCCGGCGGCACCGAGGCGCAGGACTGGGCCGCGATGCTCGAGCGCATGTATTTGCGCTATAGTGAGCGGCATGGTTTCCGGGTGGAATTGCTGGAGGAATCGGAGGGCGAAGTCGCCGGCATCAAGAGCGCAACCATGAAGATAAACGGCGACTATGCCTACGGCCGGCTGCGCACTGAAACCGGCGTACACCGGCTGGTGCGCAAATCGCCGTTCGATGCCGGCAACCGTCGCCACACTTCGTTCGCCAGCGTGTTCGTCTATCCGGAAGTGGATGAGTCCATCGAAGTTGAAATCAATCCCGCGGATTTGCGCGTTGACACCTACCGCGCCTCCGGTGCCGGCGGCCAGCATGTGAACAAGACCGATTCCGCGGTGCGGCTCACTCACATTCCGACCGGCATCGTGGTGCAATGCCAGAACGACCGTTCGCAGCACCGCAACCGCGCCGAGGCGATGGCGATGCTGAAATCGCGCCTCTATGAGCTTGAGCTGCGCAAGCGCCAAGCCGAGCGCGACAAACTGGAAGACGCCAAGACCGACATCGGCTGGGGGCACCAGATCCGCTCCTACGTGCTGGATCAATCGCGCATCAAGGACCTGCGCACTGGGGTTGAAATCGGCAACACGCAGGCAGTGTTGGATGGAAACCTTGATGATTTCATCACCGCCAGCCTGAAACAGGGAGTGTAAATGCCCGAACAAAACAACGAAAAAAATCTGGATACCAACCAGATCATCGAAGAGCGCCGCGAGAAGCTGAAAGCATTGCGCGGCAAAGGCGTCGCCTTTCCCAACGATTTCCGGCGCGAGCATCTCGCTAGCGAGCTGCACGCGCGGCACGGAAGTAAATCCCATGAAGAGCTTGAAGCCGCGCACATCAAGGTCAGCGTCGGCGGACGGATAATGCTGAAGCGCGTGATGGGAAGAGCGAGCTTCGCCGCCATTCAGGACATGAGCGGCCGCATCCAGCTTTACATCACCAACGACCACGCGGGCGAGTCGGCGCACGAAGCGTTCAAGCACTGGGATCTGGGCGACATCATCGGCGCCAAAGGCACGCTGTTCAAAACTAAGACCGGCGAGCTGTCGGTGCGCGTTCATGAATTGCGGCTTCTTACCAAATCCCTGCGCCCGCTGCCGGAGAAATTCCACGGCCTGACCGACCAGGAAAGTAAATACCGCCAGCGCTACGTGGACCTGATTACCAACGAGGATACGCGCAAGGTATTCTCCATTCGCTGCATAATCATTCAGGCGGTGCGCGAACTCCTGGTCCAGGATGGTTACATTGAGGTGGAAACGCCGATGATGCATCCGATTCCCGGCGGAGCGGCGGCGCGCCCTTTCGTCACCCATCACAACGCGCTCGACATGCGGCTTTATTTGCGCATCGCGCCGGAGCTTTATCTCAAACGCCTGGTGGTGGGCGGCATGGAAAAAGTATTCGAGATCAACCGCAACTTCAGGAACGAAGGCATCTCCACGCGCCACAATCCCGAGTTCACCATGCTGGAGTTTTATTGCGCCTACCAGGATTACCGCTATCTGATGGACTTCACCGAATCCATGCTGCGCGTATTGGCGCAAACCGTGCTGGGCTCAAGCAAAATCAATTATCAAGGGCAGGAAATCGATTTTGGCAAACCTTATCCGCGGCTCACCATCACGCAGGCGATCCGGAAATATCATCCCGAATACACCGACGCCAGGCTCAAGGACCGCGAGTTTCTGGTCGGTGAATTCAAAAAGCGCGGCATCGCCTACAAACCCGGTGACGGCATCGGCGGCCTGCAGCTTACGCTGTTCGAGCACACCACCGAACAATTGCTCATCCAGCCGACTGTTATTGTTGATTACCCCGCCGAGGTCTCGCCGCTCGCGCGCCGCAACGACAACAACCCGGAGATTGCCGAGCGCTTTGAGCTCTATATCTCCGGGCGCGAAATCGCCAACGGTTTTTCCGAGCTTAACGACCCCGAAGACCAGGCGGCGCGTTTCTCGGAGCAAGTCAAGCAAAAAGAAGCCGGCAACCAGGAAGCCATGCACTATGACGCCGATTACATCCGCGCACTGGAATACGGCCTGCCGCCCGCCGCCGGTTGCGGCATCGGCATCGACCGTCTGGTGATGCTGTTCACCGACAGTCCCAGCATCCGCGATGTAATCCTTTTTCCTCAAATGCGCCCGGAGATTTAGCCGGGCAGAACCTTCGTGAAAACGCCAGCGCTCCTCGTCAACGCACGATCAACACGCTGCGCCGCCATCCGCCTTTCAGCAAGATGGACGACGCGGCGCTGCGCTTTCTCGTCGAAAAAGCCAAGCTCGCATATTACGCCGCGGACACGGTCATCTTCTCGCCGCAGCACGGCGAGCCGGAACGCTTCTTCATTGTTCAGCGCGGCTGTGTGCAAAACGCCGTCAAGTCCGGCGGCGGGGGGTGTGCCATCGGAGAATTGATGCAAGTGGTGCGTAAATTCACTCGCTGACATGAGCGCACTCGCACTGACGCTGGTGCTCGCGGCGGCTTTTCTGCACGCCGGCTGGAACTATGTGCTGAAAAAAAGCGGCGGCGGGGTCGGGTTTGTCTGGCTGTTTGCGGCTTGCTCCACGCTGGTTTACGCGCCGCTGGCGATAGGCCTGTTCCTGATCCAAAAGCCGCAACTCGGCTTGATCCAGCTGGCTTTCCTGTTCGGCAGCGCCGGCTTGCACACGATCTACTATCTGCTCCTCGACAAGGGCTACCGCGCCGGCGATCTGTCGCTGGTCTATCCTCTGGCACGCGGCAGCGGCCCGCTGATTGCCATAGTGGCGGCCGTGCTGCTTCTCGGCGAGCGGCCGAGCGGGAGCGTGCTGGCGGGAGCGGTGCTGATCGGCATCGGCGCATTTCTGCTCACCGGCGATCCACGCAAATTGAAGGAAAACGGGGCATTGCACGCAGTGCGCTTCGCGCTCATGACCGGCGTGGTGATCGCCGCGTATACCCTGTGGGACAAGTTCGCGGTGAGTGCTCTGTTGATTCCGCCGTTAATACAAGACTGGGGCACCAACTGCGGGCGGACGCTGCTCATGCTTCCGCTTGCCAGACGCCATTCGGCCAGTATCCGCGCAACCTGGAAAAACTATCGCAGGCAAGTCATTCTGGTTGCGATTCTCTGCCCACTTTCCTACATCATGATTCTGAGCGCAATGGTGTTCACGCCGGTAAGTTACGTGGCGCCGGCGCGTGAAATCAGCATCCTGATCGCCGCGGTGATGGGCGCGCACTTTCTGGCGGAAGGTGATTTGCCGCGGCGCGCGCTCGCCGCCACCGCCATGGTCATCGGCGTCATCGCGCTGGCGCTGGGTTGACGCGGGTCGGTTTTGCTTTTAACCTCCGTTTTACCTACGCCAAGGACTTGTTGCTTTTACACCGGCCTCGTTGAAATCATGCGCCCCGCCTACACCGAAATTTACCGGCCGAACGACCCGTTGGAAGTCATGATGCTGAAAATGGTGCTGGAACGCGAGGGCGTTGATTATTTCATCACCAATGAACACCTGAACAGCATCCTTCCGCCAGCCGGCCTGGGTGACATGCGGCTCATGGTGGAAACCGGCAGGGCGCAGCAGTGCGTCGAGATTCTGCGTGACGAACTCCATTATTTGCAGGAACCGAAATGACCTCATGGCCCGGGATCAGGCCCAGCTTGTTTTATTCCTGACCTCTTTCCCTGATCCTGACTTTATCGATTACCACAGCTTCCACCAGGGTTTGGTGGCGTCGCCTACTTTGGAAAGGTATTTGCTGTCGGGAAAGTTGTAGCGCATGACGCGTTCGGCGTCGTCGCGCAACTGGTTCAGGCCCATCGCATCGTAAGCCTGGACCATGATAAGCAGAGCTTCTTCGATAGCC
Organism: Burkholderiales bacterium; assembly: GCA_035543335.1. Classification (NCBI taxonomy): domain Bacteria; kingdom Pseudomonadati; phylum Pseudomonadota; class Betaproteobacteria; order Burkholderiales; species Burkholderiales bacterium. The sequence continues at coordinate 16,204 of DASZZH010000006.1, read as the reverse complement.
GGCGTTTGCGGATAGTTCTGCAGGACCAGCTGACTGCGGTTTGCCGCCGCGACATAAGCCTTGCGCTTCATGTAATAGCGTGCCACATGGATTTCGTGCTGTGCCAGGCTGTTCAACAAAAAACGCATGCGTGCGCTGGCGTCTTCCGCATATATGCTGTTGGGAAAACGCGTGACCAGCTCCTTGAACGTTTCGTAAGATTCGCGCGCCGACTTGGGATCGCGTTCGGCGATATCCTCGTTCACGAGATAGGCTATGAATCCCATATTTTCATTGAAATTGACAAGTCCCTTGAGGTAATACGCGTAATCCACGCTGGGATGGGTCGGATGCAGCTTGATGAAGCGGTCACACGCCGCCGCCGCGGAGGCCGTATCTTCCTGCTTGTAATAGGCGTAAGCCACTTCCAGTTGCGCCTGCTCCGCATACTTGCCGTAGGGATAGCGCGACTCCAGGATTTCAAATTTCTTGATGGCCCCCTCGAAATTGCCGTCATCCATATCGTCCATGGCGTCGGCGAACAGCTTGCTGGGAGGCACGTTGCCCGGGTCTTCCTTGTCCGGAAACAGGAAGCAGCCGCCTAACAGCAGACACAGGATTAAAGCTAGACTATGCTTCATGACCGGCATGGAAAAACCTTTGCGCGATTATAACCCAAAGGCAGCGCCTCACATTGAACTGGTGATCCCGCCGGATTGCGCCGGCTTGCGCCTGGACCAGGCCTTGCAGCGTTTATTGCCTGAATTTTCCCGCAACCGGCTGCAAACCTGGATACGCGAAAAACGGGTGTGGCAAAACGGCGCTCCCGCTGTCGCCAAGCGCAAGGTGGGGGGCGGAGAAAAAATCCGTGTCGCCGCCGCGCCTTCCGCCGAAACGCCGGCGCATTTACCGGAGGATATCCCGCTCGACATCGTCCATGAAGATGAATCCCTGTTGATCATCAACAAACCGCCGGGGCTGGTGGTTCATCCGGGCAGCGGCAACTGGCGGGGAACGTTGCTCAATGCGCTGCTCAAGCACTCACCCGGGCTTGCCGAAATCCCGCGCGCCGGGATTGTGCACAGGTTGGACAAGGACACCAGCGGTCTTCTGGTTGTCGCGAAAACCCTCGAGGCGCTAACCAATCTGGTGCAGCAATTGCAGGCGCGCAGCGTGAAGCGCGAATATCTGGCGCTGGTGCAGGGCAAGGTGGCGCGCGGCGGCCAAGTCGAAGCGCCGATTGGCCGCCATCCCTTTGCCCGCACCAGGATGGCGGTGGTTGCGCGCGGCAAACCTGCATTGACTTATTACGAGGTGATGGAACGCTTTGCCCATTGCACCCTGCTGCGCTGCCGGTTGGAAACCGGGCGTACGCACCAGATCCGCGTGCACCTGCAATCGATCGGCCACCCGCTGGTCGGCGACCCGGTTTATTCCGCGAAAAAGAAGACACCCGCATTCGCCCGCCAAGCGCTGCATGCGCACCATCTCGCCCTCCTCCACCCTCGAAGCGGAAAAACCATGGGCTGGAAAGCCGGGTTGCCGGCCGATATGCGACAATTGCTTGAATCTCTGCGCGGCCGAAACTGAGAACCCGGATGTTCTTGTCCTATACTCACCAAACGGGCAAACCCGAAGACCGGGAGGAAGCACGGCCAGAGCAGTGATTTTTGTGTTTGGCGTATTGTGCGTTCTGGCACTGTTCGCGAGCGCGCTCTCGTCAAATCACCGGTCGTATGGAAGCTTGCGGCAAGCCATGCCGGCCGAACTGGTTTACCGCCTTGAAACCTGCCGTTTTTCCGAGTTTCACGCCGTAAATCTGCGCTGCGAAAACGTTGACTTCGATTGGGAAAACGCTGTGCGCGCAGGCACGGCTTCCCAATAAACCACGGCAAAAACTTGCTGGTCTTTCCTGTCCCCGCGAATCAAGGAGCGAACAGCGTGCGCGCACCGGCAGAGTGGATCATCCCGCAATGGCCCGCTCCCGCTCAGGTGCGTGCGCTCATCACCACCCGCGGTAAAAACGGCGCGAGTTCCGGACCGTATGCCCAATTCAACCTCGGCGGGAATGTGGGCGATGAGCCTTCCGCGGTTTTGCATAACCGTAAATTGCTGCGCGCTCATTTGCCGTCGGAACCCAAATGGCTGAAGCAGGTGCATGGCACCAGGGTGCTGGACGCCGATGTGAGTGCTGCGGGCGAAGAAGGCGACGCCGCGGTGGCCCGGCAATCCGGCACGGTCTGCGCCATATTGAGCGCCGACTGCCTGCCGCTGTTGCTCTGCGATGAACAGGGCACGGTGATCGCGGCGGCGCACTGCGGCTGGCGCGGGCTGGTGGCCGGCGTGATAGAACAAACGATCAGAGCCATGCAGGCACCGCCCGCTTCCCTGCTCGCTTATCTGGGGCCGGCCATCGGCCCTCATGCCTATGAAGTCGGCGCCGATGTGCGTGATGCGTTCCTGCGCGGCGACGCCGGGGCGGAACAGGCTTTCGCCCCCTGCGCCTCCGGTAAATGGCTGGCGAATCTTTATTCTCTCGCGCGGCAACGCTTAAACCGTCTCGGCGTGAAAAAAATCAGCAGCGGCGATTATTGCACCCACACCGACAAAGCCCGCTTCTACTCGCATCGCCGCGACGGCCACACCGGACGCATGGCTTCGCTCATCTGGCTGGACACGAAACCGGATGAACTTAGCTCGCAGCAGGTATAATTACAAAATCAATTTTCTTTTTCCACCAATGTCCATCCTGGCCTGGATAGTCTGCGCAAGTCTTGCCGGCGGCATGTTGAGCGTGCTGTGCGCGGCGGGGTTCGCCCTGAACGCCCGTGCCGCGTGGCTGCCGATGCTGGTGAGCTATGCCATCGGCGCGCTGCTCGGCGCGGTATTCCTGGAAATCCTGCCGCATGCCTTCGAGCTCTCCCGCAATGTGGAGCACCTGACCGCCACCATTCTGTTCGGCATCCTGCTGTTCTTCGTGCTGGAAAAGCTGGTGCTTTGGCGCCATTGCCACCAGGACGAATGCGAAGCGCACGGCGGCGACGATCCCCGGCACGATCGCGGCCGCAGCGGCATGATGATCATGATCGGCAACACCTTCCACAATTTCGTCGACGGCGTTCTGATTGCGGCCGCTTTTCTCGCCGACGTGCGGCTCGGCATCGTCACCTCGCTCGCCATCATCGCGCACGAAATCCCGCAGCAAATCGGCGATTTTCTGATTCTGCTGCACTCGGGGTACACGCGGAAACAAGCGCTGGTGTTCAATCTGCTCTCCGGCACCGCGACCCTGGCGGGCGGCCTGCTGGCTTATTTCACTTTGCATACCATGCAGCAGATGGTGCCGCCGATCCTGGGCCTGGCGGTGGCAAGCATGCTCTATGTCGCGGTCGCGGATTTGATTCCGGGGCTGCACCGGCGTCCGGAACTGCATGCCACGCTACAGCAGGTGCTACTCATCACGCTGGGCATCGGCTCCATCTGGCTCACGCGCAGCCTCTCCGGCCATCTGGCGTAGCTTATTGCGCTTGCGCTGCGGCGTGCCGATCAGCCACAACAAAAGCGCAAGCGGCGCGAGGCCATAAAAAACAAAAGTAAGCAAGCCCGCCACCACGCTCGTCTCGGTGAATGCCATGATGCCTGCCACATAAAGCCAGGCAATCGCCACGATGTACATGAGCAGACCTCTCCGCTTAATCCGCACCAGTATCCCACGCCAGCGCAGTCGCTCTCAATCACCCCGCTTCGCTTGACAGGGCGCCGCCTCGAAGAGCAAAGTAATGTTTAAAAATATCTTCCTATTCTCCCCCATGAGCTCGCAACCGGAATCGCAGTCTCTACCGCCCGACAACGAGGCGAGCCGGAAACTCCTGCAAGACTTGCTTAAAAATCTTTCGAGCCAGCGCAATCTCGACTCGGTGGGCGAAATTTTTCAGCTGCTCACCGCCAGCGCGGCGCAGGACACGCAGCGCCTGATGGGCATCCACAACCGCTTCTACCAGAAGCAGGTTGATTTGTGGATGAAAATGCTGGAACGCAAACCGGGCGAAACCTGCCCGCCGGTGGTGGCGCCCGAAAAAGGCGACCGCCGCTTCCAATCTGCCGAATGGAGCGCCCTGCCGCTTTTCGATTATCTCAAGCAGTACTACCTGCTCTCTTCGCAGTGGCTGTTAGAAATAGTGGAAGCCGCGCGGGTCGATCCAGAGGCCAAGAAAAAACTGCGCTTTTTCACCAGGCAGTACATTGACGCCCTGTCGCCCACCAATTTTCCGGCGACCAATCCGGAAGTGCTGAAACTCGCGGCGGAGAGCAACGGCGCGACTATCAGCCAGGGCTTGAAAAACCTCATAGAGGATCTGGAAAAAGGCCATATCTCGATGACCGACGAGTCGGCCTTCGAAGTCGGCAGGAATCTGGCCACGACGTCCGGCGCGGTGGTATTTGAAAACGAGCTGATTCAGCTTATCCAGTATAAGCCGCTCACCGAAACCGTGGGGGAGCTGCCGCTACTCATCATTCCGCCCTGCATCAACAAGTATTATGTCCTTGACCTGCAGCCGGAAAACTCTTTCGTGCGCCATTGCCTGGAGCAAGGCAACACGGTGTTCATCGTTTCCTGGCGCAATATTCCGCATGAACTTGGGCATCTGACTTGGGACGATTACCTCGAACTCGGTGTAATTCAGGCAATTGACGTCGCGCTCGCCATTGCCGGAGTCAAAAAACTCAACACGCTGGGCTTCTGTGTCGGCGGTACCCTGCTCGCCTGCGCGCTGGCGGCGCTGCGCGCCAAACGGCGCAATGCGGTTAACAGCCTCACGCTACTCGCCACCATGCTGGATTTCTCCGACACCGGAGAAATCAGCGCTTATGTGGACGAAGCCTATGTGCAGAAACGCGAAGCTGGCCTCGGTCGCGGTGGAATTATTCCGGGGCGTGAACTGGCGCTGGCTTTCGCCAGCCTGCGCGCCAACGAGCTGGTGTGGTTCTATGTGGTAAACAATTACCTCAAGGGCAAAACTCCCGATGCCTTTGACCTTCTTTACTGGAATTGCGACGGCACCAACCTGCCGGGCCCGATGTACATTTACTACGTGCGGAACATGTATCTGGAAAACAGTCTGAAAATACCCGGCAAACTCGCCATGTGCGGCGTGCCGGTAGATCTAACCAAAATCAATCTGCCGACTTATATGCTGGCGGCGCGTGAAGATCACATCGTGCCGTGGAAATCCGCTTACGCCAGCGCCTCGCTGCTCAAAGGCCGAATCGAGTTTGTGCTCACCGCCAGCGGGCATATCGCCGGCGTGGTCAATCCCCCGGCGAAAAGCAAGCGCAGCTTTTATAGCGGCGGCGCTCTCGATACGGACGCGGAAGCGTGGCTCGCCGCTACGCAATCCCACCCAGGCAGCTGGTGGCCGCACTGGAGCGCATGGCTTGCGCAAAAGCGCGGCAAGGAAATTCCGGCGCGCACCAAACCGGGCAACAAAAGCCATCGCGAAATCGAGGCGGCGCCGGGGCGCTATGTCACGGAATGTTGTGCGAGAAACGACTTCAAGCAGGAAGCAGGATGACCCGAATCTTTGTATAACGACATTATTTACCCGGGGGAAACAATATGGCAAAACAAAGAATAGTCCTGGTCACCGGCGGCATGGGCGGGCTGGGCGAATCGATTTGCACCAAAATGGCCGATCAAGGCTATCGGGTTGTCGCCACTTATTCATCGAACAACTCCAAGGTCAAACAATGGGCGGAGGAAATGAAATCGCGGGATTACGAGTTCTATACCGCGCAGGTGGATGTCAGCGATTTCGATTCCTGCGCCAGGATGGTTGCGAAAGTGGAAAAGGATGTCGGCCCCATCGACGTGCTGGTCAACAACGCCGGCATCACCCGTGACATGACATTTAAAAAAATGGCTAAGGCGGATTGGGATGTCGTAATCAAAACCAATCTGGACAGCGTGTTCAATATGACCAAGCAGGTGCTGGACGGGATGGTGGAACGCGGCTGGGGACGCGTCATCAACGTCTCATCGGTCAACGGCCAGAAAGGCGCGTTCGGGCAAACCAACTACGCCGCAGCGAAAGCCGGCATGCATGGCTTCACCAAGGCGCTGGCGCAGGAAGTGGCGAAAAAAGGCGTCACCATCAATACTATTTCCCCCGGCTACATCGGCACCAAGATGGTGATGGCGATACCCAAAGAAGTCCTGGACAGCAAAATCCTGCCGCAGATACCGGTCGGAAGATTAGGCAAGCCGGAGGAAGTCGCCGGGTTGATTATTTATCTTGCTTCGGACGAAGCGGCATTTGTGACTGGTGCCAACATCTCCATCAACGGCGGCCAGCACATGTACTAAAAAAACCCCGCCAGGTTTTGGCGGGGCTAACCTTTATAATAAGGAAAACCTTAGGATAAAGGAGGAGGATTCTGTGTCAGCGGCTCTTCTTAATGGTTCTTCTTGGAGCCGTCTTTTACCGCGCTGGAGGTCGCCGAGTGCGCGGCCTTGACGCCGGCGTCGGCAAGTTCCACCACCTGTTTCGCGGCCTTGGTCATGCTGTCCACGGCGGCCTGCGTGGCGGCCATGGTGGATTTCAGAGCCGCCACCGCCATTTCGGAACCGGGGGCGTTCTTGCTGGTTTTTTCAATGGCGCCCACCAAATCCTTGGTGTAAGCAGACAGGCTTTCTTCAAACAGCTTGGCTAGCTCGGTTTGCGCCTGCGCCGCGACTTCGTACACGCTGCGCGAATAATCCAGCGCCTTCTCGACACCCGCTTCGGCGAGTTTCGTGCGTAAAGCTACCACTTCCTGCAAGTCTTTTACTTCGCTCAAGGCTTTCGCGTTCTTGGCATTCTCTTCAATCGCCTGTTTGGCGGTTTCAAGCTGCAGCTTGACCAGGCGTTCCGCGCTTTCCATGGTGATCTTGGCAAAACGCAGCGTGTTTTCCAGGGTGTTCTTGTTGAGCTCGGGGAATTGCTCGTTAAACATGGGGAAATCCTTTACAAAATTTGATAATCGGCAAGGGCTTTATGTTGCACCGCAACAATGCTATTCTAGAGGCCATGTTTAGCTTTGTCAATCATTTATTGTGCAACGCAATATCAAAGTTTGCGGCTTTCATATTTTTCATTCCCAAATCATGAGGTTATAATTAAGTCCGTATTTGCCGCAACGAACATAAACCTAGACAGTCGCGGCAAGGCCTGATAAAGGAGCGTGCAGCATGAACGACACCGCCAGAGTCATCAAGAAGTACCCGAACCGCCGTCTTTACGACACGACCAGCAGCAGCTACATCACGGTCGCCGACGTAAAGCAATTGGTGCTGGATCATGTCGATTTCCGAGTGGTGGACGCCAAAACCAATGAAGACCTCACGCGCAGCATCATGCTGCAAATCATCCTTGAGGAGGAAAGCGGCGGCATGCCAATGTTTTCTTCCGACATGCTGTCGAAAATCATCCGCTTTTACGGCCACGCCATGCAGGGCATGATGGGAGTTTATTTGGAGAAAAACATCCAGACCTTCATCGAAATGCAGCAGCGCTTGCAGGATCAATCACACGCCATGTACGGCGACAACCCCATGCTGAACGCGGAAACCTGGGCGCAGTTCCTGAAATTCCAAGGCCCGGCGATCCAGGGCCTGATGACGAGCTACCTTGAGCAAAGCGCCAAAATGTTCCTCGACATGCAGAGCCAGCTGCAAAAACAGACGCGCAACATCTTCGGCAATTTCACCTTTCCCAATTTCGGTGTTACTCCACAAGAACCACCCGCCGCCGGCCCGAATAAGGAAGAAGACAAAAAATAAGCAAATGATCTTTACTTCCCTGGCCGCCGCGTGACCGCTGTTCCGAAAATCGGTTTTGTCTCCCTGGGTTGCCCCAAGGCGCTGGTGGATTCGGAGCGCATCCTCACCCGTTTGCGCGCCGAAGGCTATCTGATTGCGCCGAGCTATGAGGAAGCCGACCTCGTCGTAGTCAACACCTGCGGATTTATCGACAGCGCAGTGGAAGAATCGCTGGACGCTATTGGCGAAGCTCTTGATGAAAATGGCCGCGTCATCGTCACCGGTTGCCTCGGCGCCAAAACCGACGTGGTGCGCCGGGCTCACCCGCAAGTGCTGGCGGTCACCGGTCCGCACTCGACCCAGGCAGTGATGGACGCGGTGCACGCACATTTGCCTCAGCCGCATGATCCTTACACCAGCCTGATTCCGCCGCAAGGCGTCAAGCTCACGCCCGCGCATTACGCGTACATCAAGGTTGCCGAAGGCTGCAACCACCGTTGCACTTTTTGCATCATTCCTTCGATGCGCGGAAATCTGGTGAGCCGCCCGATCAACGAAGTCATGCAGGAAGCAGAAAACCTGGTTAAAGCAGGCGTGAAGGAATTGCTGGTGATTTCACAAGACACCAGCGCCTACGGCGTCGACATCAAGTACCGCACTGGCTTCTGGCGCGGCCGTCCGCTCAAAACCTGCTTGGCCGAACTTGCGCGCAGCTTGAGCGAGCTGGGCGCCTGGGTCAGACTGCATTACGTTTATCCTTACCCCCACGTCGACGAAGTGATTCCGCTGATGGCGGAAGGGAAACTCCTGCCTTACCTGGATGTGCCGTTCCAGCACGCGAGCCCGCGCATACTTAGAGCCATGAAACGCCCGGCAGGAGCGGAATGCAATCTGGCGCGCATACGTTCCTGGCGCGAAGTCTGTCCCGACATCACGATACGCAGCACTTTCATCGTCGGGTTTCCCGGCGAAACCGAAGAAGATTTCGAGCAACTGCTGGAGTTTCTCGAGGAAGCGCAGCTCGATCGCGTCGGCTGCTTCGCCTATTCGCCGGTGGACGGCGCCGCGGCAAACGCCCTGCCGGGGCATGTTCCCGAAGAAGTGAAGGAAGAAAGAAAAGCGCACTTCATGGCGTTGCAGGAGAAAATCAGCACCGAGCGCTTGAAGCGCAAAATCGGACGGACCATGACCGTGTTGGTGGATGAAATCACCGGCGGCAGCGCGGTGGCGCGCAGCTCCGCCGATGCGCCGGAAATCGACGGCCGGGTTCACCTCAAGAATTCACGCGGACTTGTGGCTGGCGAACTGGTAAAAGTCAAAATCACCGCCTCCGATGCTCACGATTTGTGGGCGGCGCCGCTCAAGAATTAATTCAAGGACAACCCTTGCAATTGTCGGTGTGCGCGCCCTCGAAATTGGCGCCTTGCAGGTTGGCGCCCTGCACATTCGCACCTTCCAGCTTCGCCCCCTTTAAATTCGCAGCGGCCAGATTCGCGCCCTTAAGGTTTGCGCCATTAAGATTGGCCTTGACCAGGTTCGCCCCCTGCAAATCCGCGCCTTCCAGGTCGGCGCCGAACAAATTGGTGCGGTACAAATTGGCTTCCTTGAGGTTGGCGCGCTTGAGGTTCACGTGCGACATGCTGGCGGACATCAGGTTGGCGCCCTGCAGATTCGCGCCCTCCAACGAGGAGTTGTAAAGAAAGGCGTTTTGCAGATTCACCTTTTCCAGGTTTGCGCCATCGAAATTGGATTCGTAAAGCTGCGCGAATTGCAAGTTCGCGCCGCGCAGGTCGGCGCTTTGGCAGTAGGCGTTCGGCTGGAGCTGGCACATGGGATTCTGCGCCTGTGCGGCCGGCAACAATAGCAGCAAACCGCAGATCTGCCCCAGATTGAGAAGCAGCAGATTTTTGCTTTTCATTTCACGCTTTCCGTTTGCATGACAGAGTGGCATTCTTCGAGAAAATTCACGGCTTCGGTTTCCTCGCGCGTGCGCCGCATCGGCGGCAGGCTCCGCCAGATTCTGCGGCCATAAGACTTGGACAACAAGCGCGGGTCGCAAATCATCAGTACCCCGCGGTCGGTCTCATCGCGAATTAAACGCCCCGCGCCCTGTTTCAATGTTATCACCGCCCGCGGCAACTGATATTCCATGAACGCATTGCGCCCCTGCCGGTTGATTTGCTCGATCCGCGCCGCCAGCACCGGATCATCCGGCGGCGCGAACGGCAGCTTGTCTATGACCACCAGCGACAGCGCCGGGCCACGCACGTCCACTCCTTCCCAGAACGACTGGCTGCCCACCAGCACCGCATTGCCGAGCCTGCGAAAGCGTTCCAGCAATTCGCTGCGCGAGCCCTCGCCTTGCACCAGCAGCGGATAATCCAGCTTTGCTTCGTGGAAATATTCCTTAAGCAGGCTTCGCGCTTCCTGCATCGCGCGCAGACTGGTAAACAGCAGGAAAGCGCGGCCGCGGCTGGCTCTGATGAGGGGAAGAGCTGCCTTAATCACCGCTTGAGTATGCTCGCCGCTATTGGGATCGGGCAACGCCTGCGGCAGATACAAAAGCGCCTGCCGCTCGTATTCAAACGGGCTGTCCCAGGAAGCGGTGGCCGCATCCTGCAGCCCCATTTCCTGTTGATAGTGGCTGAAGTCGCGATTCACCGACAAGGTGGCCGAGGTGAACACCAGCGCGCGCGCATTGCCTTCGATCTGCTTGCGGAAAATTTCGGCAATTGATAAAGGCGTGCTGTTCAGCTGCATTGAATGCGCAAACACTTCGCCCCACCGCACCTGCGTGATGTCCTCCGCGTCGCGCCAGCGCGCAATTTTAGCCGCAAGCTCGAGGCCGCGCTGCCGGCAATGGCGCAGACCTTCGCCGCGCTCGGCTTGGCTTTCCAGCAATCCGGTGAGCGCATCGAGTTTTTCGCATAACCCATCCAGGGCCGCCTTGAAACCGGAAATATCCTGTAACGATTGCTGCGACAGGCGCGCGTTGTCTTCTTTCACAGTCAGCCGCAAATCCCTGGCGGCTTTATCCAGAGCGGCTGCAGCCTCCGGCAACACCGTGAAATCGCGCGCATTGGCGATGCCCTCCGTGCGCGTATCGCGGGCGAACTCTAGAATCTGCGCGGTGCCGATGCTTTCCCCGAAAAACAAGCTGGCGGTTTCCGGCAACTGGTGCGCCTCGTCGAAAATCACCGTGTTGCACGCCGGCAGCAATTCCGTCACGCCCTCGTCGCGCAGCATCACGTCGGCAAAGAACAAATGATGATTCACCACCACCACGTCCGCCTGCTGCGCTTCCTTGCGCGCTTTCATCACGAAGCATTCCTGGTAGTTGGGGCATTCCTGGCCGAGGCAGTTCTCCCGCGTCGAGGTGACGTGCGGCCAGATGCCGGCATTCTCCGGCACATTGCCCAAACCGCTTTTGTCGCCCGAGGAGGAAGTGCGCGCGTATTGCGTAATCAGCGGCAGATAACCCGCGTCTTCGCGGCTCGCAAACCGGCCCTCATTCAAAGCCTGATTCAATCGGTAATGGCAAACGTAATTGGCGCGTCCTTTGAGCAAGGCCACGCTGACCGGCGCCTTCAGCGCCGCGTGCACAGAGGGAATATCGCGGTCGAAAAGCTGGTCCTGCAGCGTCTTGGTGCCGGTGGAAATAATCACTTTGCCGCCGGAGAGCAGCGCGGGAACCAGATACGCGAAGGTTTTGCCGGTACCGGTGCCGGCTTCCGCGATCAGCACCGAATTGCGTTTGAGTGCCTCCGCGACCGCGTGCGCCATTTCGACTTGCTGGGGCCGTGGACTGTAATCGTTTACGGCCTTGGCGAGTGCCCCTTGAGTAGAAAAAATAGAGTCGAAGTCGGGCATGAAGCAGTTTAGCCCATGTCTAGTGGGCTGTGCACCCCCTGACCTCCTTTGTTCGTCACGTGGGTGTAGACCTGTCCTGAGCCTGTCGAAGGATCATGGTGGTCGAAACATCCTGATGCCCCACCAGTTCCCTCAAGGTGGTCTGTGATTTTATAAAGCCACTCTCCCATAACGCCTTGATTCCGGTGTAGGATAACAAAAACATGCTGCATTTGACGCAATTAATTACACCTTTTCGGGTGTCTATATCTAGTTATGCGCTAGGCCGTGCCCGTTGAGCCGATCATTGATGAATACCGCGCGGTTGTAGACGCCATCTACGGTATTTTCTTGGATGCGCGCGACGGATTTGCGCATGTTCTCGAGAAGGCGGAAAAGTCTTAAGGTTGAGAGTAAGCAACGCGTAGAGAAGCTCATCGAAGAAAGACCCGAGTATGCGGGGATGAAGTACGGGGGACTTGAGCACTCATATGGACGCATCGTTCGCGCGGGTGCGCGGACTTACAGCCACTTACACCAAGTGCCAATTGAAGAGCTTATTCGACGGAATTCGGAGGGAGGCTCCAACTTTCAGTTTATTGGCAACACATGTTTGGCAGTGGTTTATCAGTACTGGGAAGACCACTATCGCGCGGCAATTGCAGGTGAGCTAAAAGTAGAACCCGCGCAAATAGAAGTACCCGTATTTGGAGAGCTTCGGTGGTTGCGACACGCGATTATTCATAACCGAGCGATCACGACCGCTGATGTCGCAAAGTGTGAGCGGTTCAACTGGTACAAGCGCGGCGACCAAATTATTTTCAGTCGGGAGAAATTTGAGTTGGTGATTGATGGAATTCTGGAGGCTCTGGATGGGATCAAGGCCAATCCCAATAGCTACATCAAAAGCGCATAACCGCGCGTTCGAGAACGGACGCGCGACCATGCGGCCGCGCGCCGCTCAACGCGGACGTTAGAAGGCAGGAGGAGCGACCGTGACGGAAGAAGAGGGTCGCGAGGGGTTCGGGCACCCATACTGAGGGAGAGAAACCATGTCCAGTGATTAGGGTTAGATCTGTTCTGTTGAGTCTACTGACTGTCGTGGTCGTTGCCGGTTGCGCGGGGGTCACCCGTCATGATGCTGCCAGCGAAACTAGCCGAGGATTGGTGGGGGCGTGGCTCGTGTCAGCCAGTCGCCCAGGTGGTGTGGGGAAGAACCTTCTTACCTTTTCGTCGGATGGTACTTTCTTTCGAAGCGGGGATACGCATCCGGTACTCAGCGGCGCGCATGGTGCCTGGAAGCGCGTCGGCGACAGGGAGTTTGATGCTACCTATATCGCGTTTCGATTCGATCAAAACGGAAAGTGGATCGGAAGCAATATGACCCGGATACACATTATCCAGGGCCCTGGCGACAACGAATTCACGGGCGTGGCCAAAGTCAGCGCACGCGACTTGCAGGACAACGAGGAGAGGACGTCCGAATCGCGTCTTGAGGGAAAACGTATCCAGGTAGAGCCATTCTGACATATCGTTTCGGTTTGAGCAAACCGCCGGGTTAAAAAGTCGAATCGACTGCACTTGATTGGTTGCAGGTATGAGGCGCGTCCAATAGAAGAGGTTGTAGTGGGGGGACGAGAGTCGCTTTTGCGTTTTCGATATGCCTTCTAATAGTCGCTTGCCCGCGCTTGCGCGCAGAGCAAAACGCGGCGTGGTAACAATATTTTTTGTTCCTTTATAGCGCATGGATTCTGTCATAGGATGACAGCATACCCCGCTCTATGGGGCAATTAATTACACCTTTTCGGGTGTCTATATCTAGTTAGCGATCATGAACCGATTTGCCCCGTTCCTGCTTTTCTTGCTGCTCCTAGTTACACGCGGTAGCTCCTATGCCGGGGAACTTGGCCCTCCGAGGCAACTGGAGAGCGATTTGAAGCTTCAACCGTATGTTCGTTGTGATGGTTCGCTGAAGGAGTACGTGGAGTGACTCTAGACCGGCGTCCGCAGACTGCCGAACCATGGCGGGAAGTAAGTTTCGGTGGCAAGAGCCAGCGTATCTCGGTAATAGATGGCTACAGTGTGATGTACTCGTATGCTAGGACCTATCCCTTCGCGAACCTGAAGGCTGAACGATCTGACCCTTCAAAATATCTAGAGGATAAACAGATCGTCACATCGTACTTTGCGGACATAGCGAAGGCGAATGGCAAATCAGATCTAGTTGACTTCTCCGGTCAGGGTTTCTCAGTCCAAACGCTCACGAAAAGAGAACTAACCGGAAGGACACTCGGGATAACCCAGATTTTGTGGGACGAAGACTCGGTAATTGTAACCATCTATTTCTTGAATCAAGCGCCAGAGAATCGCAGGTTCAAGACCTATGAAGAATTTATCTCGTTACGGGATAGTTTTATTCGTGGCTATATTGAATGTGTGACCAAGAAGAGATCAAATCCGATCCTTTCCCAATGATGCTAACTACTCATTCCACCGGACCCGTTGCAATCGGCGCTTCGCACCGCTTGCAACGAGCCGGTGAATTCCGACGTTAGGACGCTAGAAGAGTGGAACCCGATAGCCTGATCCCGCTCTGGATCAAGCTTGCCTACACGCTTTTTGTAGCAATCACCGTGCCGGTCTACGCGACCAAGTACAGTCGCGACAACTTCCTTTGGTTTTCGGACATCGCCTTGTTGGCCACCGTCGCCGCGCTCTGGTTCGAGAGCCCTTTCCTGGCAAGCATGATGGCGGTTGGGATACTGCTGCCGGAGGCGCTCTGGAATGTAAGCTTCTTCGGGCAGCTCCTGACCGGCAAGCGCGTGAGCGGACTGACCGACTACATGTTCAACGCACGCAAGCCGCTGTATCTCAGGGCACTCTCGTTGTTCCATGGGTTCTTGCCCATATTGCTGATCTGGATGATTGCTCGACTTGGATATGAACCGGGAGCCTGGATTGCGCAGACGGCCCTTGCCTGGTTTGTGCTCCCGCTGTGTTATTGGCTCACGGATCCCGCAGAGAACGTGAACTGGGTGTTTGGTCCCGGAAACCAACCGCAAAACCGCATGGCGCCACTGGCTTATCTGGGTCTGCTGATGGTTGGCTTCCCCGTGCTTATTTATCTTCCTACGCATTTGCTGCTTCGGAGCCTGTTCGGGTGAAGATTGATATGTTCCGCTCGGGCGACTAGGATTATTAGGCATTCCCCTAATCTAGACACCCGAAGGAGGTTACCCATGGCTGCCAGAAAGAAAGCGAAAGCCAAAGTAAAGCGGAAGAAGACGCCGGCCAGAAAACCGGCAACCCTGAAGAAAACCGCACCGGTCAGGAAAAAGGCCGCAGGGAAAAAGCCGACGGTGCGGCGCGCAGCGCCAAAGAAAAAGCCGGCAGCCCGGCCGTCCCCCAAGGCGCGACGAGTACGCACGCCCCCGCGGCCGGCCGGAGCGGCGGCACCCGCTCCCTTGGCAGGTGAGGAGCGCGTCGGGAGCGTGACTCACTACTACAGCCATCTTTCTGTCGCAGTGGTGCGGATGGAGTCGGGCAGCCTGCGCGTCGGCGACGCGATTCATGTCTGGGGCCACACGAGCGACTTCCGCCAGCTGGTCGAGTCCATGCAGATCGAGCACAAACCCGTGTCTGAAGTCAGTGCGGGACAGGAATTCGGCCTGGGAGTGACCGCCCACGCGCGCGAGAACGACGTCGTGTACAAAGTAACCGCTCCGCTGCCATAAAGCCCGGGGAGTAGGCCTGACTAATTGCTCCAGCGGACGGCTGGCAGCCGCCGTTGAGCCGCACCGTTGGGCAACCCCTTTCGCATCCAAATTCGTCCGTTATGCGTAACCTATGCTTCCAAAAAGCGGGTGAAAAAAATGACAAACACGTTGACAGTCAAATTTACGGGGACAATACGACAACCATTACATATTGTCAGCAAGCAATATGGAGACATTCGCCATCACGCTAAACACCGGGTTCACCCCGATATCGCATTTACAGTGCTATCCGAGCAAAACGGAGTGTGCCACTTTAAGCAAGAAGTGGCGTTGCTCGGGATGAAGCAGATAGATGAAGTTTTTCAGAAACGGTTGGCTGATGGAAGTCTTGAAAGCGAAGTGATCTCCGGCACTAACAAGGGAACCAAGATCTTTCAGTCCTTTCAGCCGTTAGAGCCAAACGCAACATTGATACAAATCCGGGTGCAAATTCCGCTGAACGGGATCAAGAAAGTACTGAAGCCGTTTTTCAGGATTGCAGTACTAAGCACGTTAAAAAAGGCGTTTGAAGAAGATCGGACCGACCTGGAGGACAAAGGCTATCCAAGAGGCTGAGTTCTCAGTGAAGAGCGAGCAAACGGGGCAGAGCCAGATTTTTTGTGAGATCAACTCATCCAAAAAACTCGATTCTGACACTCAATGCATGTTTTGGCCGCGGCAATTTGGGCTGCCCCCGGTTTCACGGACACCTTGTTAAGGTAGGATGATACCTATGGAGGTGTACGATGGAAAGACGGAAATTCAGCCGGGAGTTCAAGCTTGAGGCAGTGAAGCTGGTAAAGGAACGCGGGGTGGCGCTTAC
>DASZZH010000005.1 GCA_035543335.1 Burkholderiales bacterium | reverse complement strand
TGAGAACTAATGCGCCAGCCGTAGGGCACGACAATCCCGAGCCCGGTTCCAGGAATCGGCTTCGAGGATTTGTTGCACCTGCTCACGGCCGTTCGTGGCCCGACTCGGAAGCATCTGAGAGCACTGACGATTTCCGCTTATTGGCGCGGATTCAACTCCGAAATGCATAAAATTAACCATTAAATCGGCGGTAATTTGAAAAGCCGATTAGACCTCCGGTCCGGGGGTCTAAATGGGCAAGCATTTAACGTATGAGCAGCGGTGTCAGTTGCACGCGCTGGATCGGCAAGATCTGACGCAAGAAGCTATCGCGGATAAGATCGGCAGCAACCAATCGGTCGTCAGCCGCGAGTTGAGGCGGAACCGCGGGTTACGAGGGTATCGGTTCAAGCAAGCGCAAATGAAGGCTGACGAACGCCGGATCGCTGCCAGCGCGCCGCCGCGCAAGATGACACCCGATGTTATTGCCGTCATCGAAGCCAAGCTCTGCGAAGAACAATGGAGCCCCGAGCAGATCAGCGGCTGGATGGCGGCGACGCAGAAAATCAGCGTCAGTCACGAACGCATCTATCAACACATCTGGGCGGACAAACGCGAGGGCGGCAAGCTCTATAAGCAGTTGCGCCGTACCGGAAAGAACTACAACAAACGTAAAGGCAAAACAGCCGGACGTGGTTTAATCCCTTGCCGCATCGACATTGACAAGCGTCCGGCGATTGTCGAACAACGGTCACGTATCGGCGATTGGGAAGCCGATACGATTGTCGGCGCCGAACACAAAGGCGCTATTCTCAGCCTGGTCGAAAGAGTCTCGCGCTACACGCTGCTGAAGAAACTCGATGCCGCGACGGCAGAAAAAACCAGTGCAGCCATCGTCACAAAAATGCAGCCGCATCAAAGGCTCGTCCACACGATCACTTCCGATAACGGCAAGGAGTTCGCCGGACATCAACGCGTCGCCAAGCAACTGGATGCCGGATTCTATTTTGCCAAGCCCTATCATGCGTGGGAGCGCGGCTTGAATGAGAACACCAACGGCCTCGTTCGCCAGTACTTCCCGAAAGGAACCAGCTTTGCTACAGTCTCGTCCGAAGAGGTCGAGCGCGTTCAAAATCTTCTCAACTCACGACCACGAAAAACTCTCGACTTCAAGTCACCAAATGAGGTCTTTTCCGCCGCCAAATTACCGCCGATTTAATGGTTAATTTTATGCATTTCGGAGTTGAATCCGCGTTCGCGGTTACGGCGGTTACCCATTCTTTGGTTTGATTGTATATAGCTACACGATTTTCGTATTATCCGGTGTGCAAGGAAAAGAGTCTGCGGATCCATCGTACTCGACTCCCTATCGGAACGCCAAGGAAAGCAAGGGCTTGATGGGGAGTTTTGAGGAGAAGAGTTGGCGGAGGAATTCGATTATTTGCGCGTGACTTGCGGCGAGGAAGATTTTGCGGAGCGTGTAGAGGCCGAGAGCGAACAGCGACCACGCGCGGCGGCCGTGTTTCTTGACCGGAATGGGATGCAGGCGCGCCATGGCGACACCGGTTTTCACCGTCAGCGCCACGGCGAAGGCCATGAGCGCGAGCAAGGTGCACAGTTTGTCCGGGTTGGTGAGGTGCGTGGCCTCCAGAGCGAAGCCCTTGGTCTTGAGATTTCCGAACATGGTTTCGATCGTCCAGCGTTGACGATAACGGGCGAGCGCGTGACGCGGCGGGCCGGAACAGGCCAAGGCCAGCAGCTCACCTGACGCGAGCCGCATCACCACGAGCCGCACCGGCGCCGACAGAGTCTCATTCTGGCGGCCGAGCCGGCAGCAACCTTTGATGATCATGCTTTCGCGGACTTTGAGATGCTGCGCGATGACCGAGATTGGCAGGGCCACATAGCCCTCGCGCAGGACGTACTGGTTTTCGCGCAGCCGCAGGATGAAAGGGATTTTTTCGCGCTGCAGATAGGCCATCCAGGCGTCGCCGATGAACTCGCGGTCCCCCATCAACGCCGCGATCTTCAGGTCCGGAAATGCCGCGCGCAGACGATCCAGAAGCTCGGTGCGCTCCGGCGTGTTCGAGTTCCCCGCCGTTGGCAGCAGCATCCATGACAGCGGAATGCCCATGCCGTTCCAGACCACCGAGATCATCAGGATGTTGATCGTGGTCTTGCCGAAATCCCAGTTCGTGCGATCGATCGCCAGCACCCACGGCTTGCCGGAAAGCCCCAGCAGGTCGACCACCACGCGCGCCGCCAGCGTGCCGTCCAGCCGCACGTACTGGAAGAACCGGTAGAACCGCCGCCGCACCGAGGCCGTCTGCGCCGCGCTCGCCACATACGCCGCCAGCCGCCACAGGCAGATCGTTCCATGCTGCATGATCAGAAGCGTCAGCCACGACAACGTCTCGCGTCTTGTGATCGACAGATCGATGTGTATTGCTACCGCCCTGGATAAGGCGTTCGAGAAAATCGATTGCATGAGCGCGGTCCTTCGCTGCCAGGCAAAGAATCGCTTTTATGAATCAACTCAACGCCTTATCCAACCGCGTCGAGTACTATGTGTTAAAACAATATAAACTATATGTTCGTTGCTTTATTGGTGTATTAGTGGCATTTCGTTGAAATATTATTTTAAAATTTGGTGTGCCTTTATTGCACTAGA
>DASZZH010000004.1 GCA_035543335.1 Burkholderiales bacterium | reverse complement strand
TAACTCCACCACAGTATCCAGATCCCGCCCGCTATCATCGGCAGCGAGAGCCATTGCCCCATGCTCAAATTAAGAGCAAGCAGGCCCAAAAACGAGTCCGGCTCGCGGGTAAACTCCACCAGAAAGCGGAACAGCCCGTAGCCAATCAAAAACATGCCCGACACTGCACCCATCGGCCTGGGCTTGGACGAGTAAAGCCAGAGAATGATAAACAACACCACGCCTTCGAGACCAAATTCGTAAAGCTGTGACGGATGGCGCGGGACGCGATCTACATTTGGAAAAATCATGCCCCACGCGATTTCGGTGGGCCGCCCCCACAATTCGCCGTTGATGAAATTGCCGAGTCGTCCCGCGCCTAGCCCAAGCGGCACCAGCGGCGCGATGAAATCGGTCATGGCAAACCAATGTTTCTTGTGTTTGCGCGAGAACAGCCATAGGGCGAAAATCACGCCGAGAAATCCGCCGTGAAAAGACATGCCGCCTTCCCACACGTAAAAAATCTTGATGGGCTCGTGCAGATAATCAGCAAACTTGTAAAACAGGACATAGCCCAGCCGTCCGCCGAGAATCACGCCGAGCACGATGTAAAACAGCGCGTCATCGAGTTGTTGATAAGTCCAGCCGGATTGCGGTTGGGTCTTGATGCGATGACGCCCCAGCATCAGCCCCGCGATAAAGCCGAGGAGGTACATCAGCCCGTACCAGCGGATCGCCAACGGGCCGAGATGCAGCGCAACCGGATCAAATTGCGGGTGTACGAGCATTTTATGGATAGGTTGTTCCAGGCATTTCCGCTAAAATCGGGATTATACGTAAATACGCCTGTTCCCCGACCGCTTTTCGAGAGATGCCTATGCCTTACAACCAGCGCAGCAAAACCGTTACCGAGGGCGACGCGCGCGCGCCGAACCGCTCGATGTATTACGCAATGGGCTACCGTGACGAGGATTTCGGCAAGCCCATGGTCGGCGTTGCCAACGCCTACAGCACCATCACGCCTTGCAACGCCGGCTTGAATGTTCTGGCAACCCGCGCCGAAGCGGAGCTCAAGACGGCGGGTGCTAATCCGCAGGTATTCGGCACCATCACCGTGTCCGACGGCATTTCCATGGGCACCGAAGGCATGAAATATTCACTGGTCTCGCGCGAGGTGATCGCCGACTCGATTGAGACCGCGGTGCAGGCGGAATGGATGGACGGCGTGCTGGCCATCGGCGGCTGCGACAAGAACATGCCGGGGGCTTTGATGGCGATGGCGCGCATGAACATCCCTTCGATTTTCGTCTACGGCGGCACCATCAAGCCCGGCCACTACAAGGGCAAGGACCTGACCATCGTTTCCGCCTTCGAGGCAGTGGGCGAATTCACCGCCGGCCGCTTGAGCCGCGAGGACTTCAGGGAAATCGAGCACCGCTCCTGCCCGGGCGCGGGCTCCTGCGGCGGCATGTTTACCGCCAACACCATGTCCACCAGCATCGAAGCGGCCGGCATGAGCCTGCCTTACTCCTCCACCATGGCGGCGGAAGACGCTGAAAAAGCGGAGAGCGCGGCGCTATCGGCGCACGCGCTGGTCGAGGCGATTAAAAAGCAGACCCTTCCGCGGCAAATCATCACCCGCAAATCCATCGAGAATGCGATTGCGGTGGTCATGGCGACCGGCGGCTCGACCAATGCCGTTCTGCATTGGCTCGCTATCGCCCACGCCGCGCAGGTCGAATGGACGCTTGACGACTTCGAGCGCGTGCGCGTCCGCACGCCAGTGCTGTGCGACATGAAGCCCTCGGGCAAGTACGTGGCCACCGATCTGCACCAAGCCGGCGGCGTGCCACAGGTGATGAAGATGTTGCTCAACCACGGGTTGATTCACGGCGATTGCCTAACCATCACCGGCAAAACGGTCGCGGAAAATCTCAAAGACGTTCCCGACAGTCCGGCGAAAAATCAGGATGTCATCCGGCAGTGGGGCAACCCGCTATACCCGCACGGGCATCTGGCGATTCTGAGGGGCAACCTCGCCACCGAAGGCTGCGTTGCCAAAACCACCGGCCTAAAAAATCTGGTGATCACCGGTCCGGCCCGCGTGTTTGATTCGGAAGAAGCGGCGTTGCAGGCCATACTCGGCGACAAAATCAAGCCGGGCGACGTGCTGGTGATCCGCTACGAGGGTCCCAAGGGCGGTCCTGGAATGCGTGAAATGCTAGCCCCAACCTCGGCCATTATCGGCAAAGGCCTAGGCGACAAGGTCGGGCTGATTACCGACGGCCGTTTCTCCGGCGGCACTTGGGGAATGGTGGTAGGACACATTGCCCCCGAAGCTTTCGTCGGCGGGACCCTGGCCTTAGTGAAAGAAGGCGATTCGATTACGATTGATGCTCACCAGCACCTGCTGCAGCTCAACGTGCCGGAGGCCGAGCTTGCCAAGCGCCGCGCCGCCTGGCAGCCGCCGCAACCGCGCTACACCCGCGGCGTGCTCGCGAAGTACGCGAAGCTCGTATCCAGCGCGAGCAAAGGCGCGGTGACGGACTGATGCTTCCCGCCGGGAGATGGTTCCGCGCCTGCAGGCTACTTGTTGAAGTGGGAGCGCGCCTTCTCGAAAGCCTCGCGCATCTTCGCCCAAGCGTCGTCAGCACCGCGCACAAGGTCGAGCCAAGCATCGCCTGAGGCCGCCTGGACCTGCCGCATGCGCTCCATCGCCTGA